>CAZDVF010000174.1:0-6071 GCA_964508725.1 uncultured bacterium
GCGAGCCGGCACGACTTCAACTGCTGACAGAGCTGGCTGGCGACGCGTTTGTTGATTCGGTTCAGGCAGCGGAAGCGTATCGCGAACGGATCACCGATCCCGATCTCCTGCGTAAAATGAGGGAGGATGTTGATCCCGACACGCTGGATTGGGCTATCTGGCTTCGGAACGGCCGGCATCCCAGAAATCTCGATTTATTTGCCGAATTGCGTCAGTTGCATGACCGGTTCAAAATACTTGAGAAAAAAAGACTTGTGAATAATCCGGAGTTGAAATCCTTTCGGGTTGAAGAGGCTGATAAAAACCGCTTTTATTTGGCGGAATTGTATCTGTTTCGTTTCATGTTGCCCGATTCAGCGGAGAGTCAGTATCGTCAGCTTGTGAAAAAGTTTCCAGAAAGCCCATATGCGCCGCGGGCACTATACAATCTGGCCTATGTATCCGAAACCTTTCGCAGCGATTCGACAAAAGCCCGGGATTATTATCGGCAGATTGTAGAGCGCTATCCCCGATCGAGGGTATCGAATCCTGCCAGAGCTAAACTGGGTCAATCTTTTGTGAAAATGCAAGAAGATTCAGTCCGAACTCTGATCACACACGCTGAAAATCTCCTTCTTGTTTCTAACGATCCGGGCGCAGCCAGAGAAGCATACGGACGCATTCTATCCGACTATCCAGATTCAGATTTGGCGCCCAAGGCCCTTTTTGCCATGGCCTGGATCAGCGAAAACAAGCTTAATACGCCGGATCTGGCTTTGGCGCTATATGACAGCTTGGCGGGTCGATATCCCGAAACCATGTATGCGAAGCAGGCCAGGAAGAAAGTGGATGCCGTCATACGAGAACGTAAGCGGTTGGAGGAAGAGGCGAAAAAGAAAGCAGCCGAGGCTGCGATGAAGCAGGTCGCTCAGTCCGATTCGGTGCAGCATGTTGATTCGATCGAAGGCAAGAATCCTCTGGCTGTGTCGCAGAAGACGCAGCCAGCGCAACTTGATGTCACTTTTCAAGACCTTGATGCGACGCAACCGCTTCAGGTTCCTGTTGCAGATACAGGTCAGGCGGCTGATTCCAGCCTCGTGTTGGCTCGTCCTGTCGATGGTCTCAACGCACTGATAAACAGAGTTCAGCTTCCTGATAGCCTCGGATCCCTGGGCATTGCATCGAAGGTAGAGCTCAAGGTTCAGGTTGGCCCGGATGGCAAGCTACGCGCTGCCGAGATTCTCCAGTCGAGCCAGAACAGTGATATTGATATGCAAATTCTCCGGTTGGTGCGAACGATCGCCTTTCAGCCCCTCGGTTCTGACACCACGGATGCGCCAGCATGGGGGAGACTTTCGATTCCACTCATACCGCCTTCACAACGCAAACGCGAAAGGTAACATCCTGTGAATCAAATCCAATGTTTGCTTACAAAGCAAATCCAGATTACTGATAACATCTTCTGTATGACTCTCGAGGGCCAGGCTATTGTCCAATCGTGTCAGCCCGGGCAATTCGTTCATCTTAAAGTCACAACCGGTCAAGATCCTTTTCTGCGGCGGCCATTCAGCATTCACAAAATCGACCGGAATGCAGGCACCTTTGACCTTCTGTACAAGGTTGTGGGACGCGGCACAGCCATCATGCGTGAAACGCCGGCGGGCACGTCCTTTGACACCATGGGGCCGTTGGGCAGTGAATTTCGCATTGATGACACTTTTTCCCACGCTCTGGTAGTAGCGGGCGGTATGGGTATCGCTCCGGTTTTTTTCCTTATCGACGCACTGCTTGGCGCGAGCAAAGATGTGACGCTTTTCTGGGGCGCACGAAGTAGCGGCGAGATTTTTGGATTGGACGCGATCCGAAGCCGCGGCGTCAAGGTCCACACAGCCACAGAAGATGGTTCCGACGGTGTTTGCGGCATGGTCTGCGATGCACTGGATCCAATCCTCAAAAAGTACAGGGATGATTCCACAGCAGGGGGATTTGTCTGCGGCCCTCATGGCATGCTCAAGGCCGTCCAGAACCAAGCGATGAATACTGTTTTCGACTGGCAAGCCTCAGCCGAAGAACGGATGGCCTGCGGCGCAGGTGTCTGTCTCGGCTGCGCTATTCCCATGCGGTCAGGTGGTTTTAAAATGGCCTGTACAGACGGTCCTGTTTTTGATCTTAAGGAGATTCTATTCGATGGTTGACCTTTCTGTTTCGATCGGTTCACTCAAGCTCAAGAATCCCATCATTACCGCATCCGGCACATTTGGATACGGAACAGAATACGCCCCCTACTTCGATGTGTCCAGACTTGGCGGCATTGTCACCAAGACCATCACCCTGGAATCCCGGTCCGGTAATCCATTGCCACGCATCGCCGAGACGCCCTGCGGCATGCTCAATTCCATCGGACTCTCCAACGTGGGCGTCGAGCATTTTCTCGCAGAGAAACTCCCTGCTCTTGAAGAATTGAATACGGCAGTCATCGTGAATGTGGCGGGCAGCGCTGTTGAAGAGTACGGCGAGATCGTCCGCCGTGTCGAAGGGCATCCCCGTGTGAACGCCATCGAGGTGAACATCTCGTGTCCCAATGTGAAACGGGGCGGACTGGCTTTCGGAACAGATCCGGCCGTGACGCGCGACATTGTGAGCCGCGTCCGACACGCCACAGACAAACCGGTTATCGTCAAATTGACGCCCAATGTGACGGATATCACTGCCATCGCACAGGCTGCAGTTGAGGGTGGAGCTGATGCCCTGTCGCTCATCAACACCGTATTGGGAATGGGGGTGGACATTCAAACCCGACGTCCTCTTCTCGGTCGTGTGGTCGGCGGATTGTCGGGTCCGGCGATTCGCCCAATCGCCCTGGCCAAAGTCCGCCAGGCGGCGCAAGCCGTATCCGTCCCTCTCATCGGCATGGGGGGGATTATGACGTGGGAGGATGCTGTTTCGTTCCTCATTGTCGGAGCGACGGCTGTGCAGGTCGGCACGCTGAATTTCGTCCATCCAACCGGAGCAGTGGACCTTGCCGACGGACTGACATCCTATTGCCAGGAGCAGGGACTTGCACGGATCGCTGACTTGACAGGAACACTGAGAGAGAGTTGAACTGATGGAATCTATCCTACAGGTTATCCAGGATCGTCGCAGCCTGCGCCGGTTCGACTCCCGCCCTGTTGACAGGGAGACCATCCTTACGTGCATCGAAGCGGCGCGTCTGGCTCCGTCGGCGGAGAATGTGCAGCCGTGGCGTTTCGTGGTTCTCGACGATCCCGACGTCCGAGCAGAGTTTGGAGAAACGGTTTTTTCCGGCATCTACCGTCCAACCCGGTGGGCGCTGGGAGCCCCAGTGCTTATCGTCCTTTTAGCGAATCTTGATTTCGTTGCGCATCGGGTGGCCAAAGCATTGCAGAAAATCCCCTTCTATCTGCTGGATGTGGGCATCGCCGGCGAGCACCTGGCGCTTCAGGCTCAGTCCATGGGACTGGGAACCTGCTGGATCGGATGGTTCGATGTGAAAAAGGCTTCCAATGTGCTTAAATTGCCCCGAAACGTCAAGGTTTGCGGCATCATGACGTTGGGGTATCCTGCCGAAGGATGGTCGCCAAATCCGAAAAGACGCAGATCTCTTGATGCCATTACCATGTTTAACGGGTGGAAATCAAACCGCGACTGAAACCGTCATCTTTTTGCTCATCCGTTCCAAGTTTCAACAACAATACATGAAAGAAAGTGACTGGCCTATGATCCGAGTCGCAATATTGCAATATGCTGGCACAATCCGCCAAATGGTTGTCCTGGGCATGCTTTATCTTGGTCTGTGGAATATTAGCTGTAGCAAGCAAACATTTGTGACAATCGGAACCGGCGCTGTGACGGGTGTGTTTTATCCCACAGGCGGCGCCATCTGCCGGATGATCAACAACAAATCCGATATCTATCACATCAAGGCCACAGTGGAATCGACAGCCGGATCGGTCTACAATGTGAACGCTGTGCTAAGCGGTGATCTTGATTTTGGCGTAGCCCAGTCGGATCGTCAATACCAGGCCGTGCATGGCCTGGCCGAGTGGCGGGATCTCGGTCCCCAACAAAAGCTTCGATCAGTTTTCTCCATCCATCCCGAGGCTGTGACGCTGGTCGCCTCGGTTAAGAGCGGCATCCAGAGTGTCGAGGACTTGAGGGGCAAGCGTGTGAATATCGGGAATCCCGGCTCTGGCCCGCTTCAGAATTCACGGGATGTTCTAGAGGCTTTCTCTCTTTCTGAAGAGGCTATCCGCGCAGAATATGTCAAGGCTGTCGAAGCGCCGACTCTCTTGCAGGACGAACGTATCGACGCGTTTTTCTACACAGTGGGGCATCCCAGCGGGAACATCAAAGAGGCTACGTCGGGCCGCATCCGCGTTCGGCTGATTCCGATCACCGGAACCCAAATTCCTGATCTCATCCAACGTCTGCCATACTATACCCGAACAGAGATTTCCAGTGCGCATTATCCCAACGCTGCGAATGAGACCAGTATCCCTACGATTGGCGTGAAGGCGACATTGGTGACATCAGAGTCAGCATCTGAAGAGATCGTTTACGCCATCACGAAGGAAGTGTTCGATCATTTTGAGATTTTCCGATCCTTGCATCCTGCATACGCTGGATTGACGAAGGAGGACATGCTTCAGGGGCTCTCGGCGCCCTTGCATCCGGGCGCTCTGCGATACTACCGAGAAACCGGATTGATTGAATATGTGGATCCAAACCTGATCAGTGTCACGACCAGATAAACAATTGCCCGCGTACGATGATCCTGTAACAAGTCTTTACCAGCACCTTGCTGATCAGTGTTATGTATCGATGCTTCTCGATTTTGAGCGTTGCATTGGTGCGTCTGTTCGTTCAATCTTGATATAACAGTCCATGTCCATGATACAGTCCGATCAAAATACGCCATTCCCCATCCGTCCAATCGCTTCAGTCATCGCGGTTGCCTGGGCCCTGTTTCAGCTGACGCTGCCACAGTTTGTTATTCTCGACCGGATTACAATCCGGGCGATCCACTTGGCATTTGCGCTGCTTTTGGTTTTTATCGCGTTCCCCTTCCAGCGAAAAAAAGGGGAAGAGCGGTTTTGCGCTGTTCAATCGCGGCATGCCTTTCTGGTTAACACTATTTTGGCGGTCTTTGCCACTGTATCGGCTCTTTACATCGTTTTGGACTGGAATGGCATTGCAATGCGGGCAGGATTTCCTTTGTTCCGCGATTTATTCATTGGAGCGCTGGCTGTCATTCTTCTGGTAGAGGCGTCCCGTAGAATGATCGGTCCGGCACTCTCCATCGTCGTTCTTTTTTTCAGTCTCTACGCGTTTCTCGGCCCCTATCTGCCCGATGTATTCGCCTTTCAGGGTGTTTCTCTGGGCAAGTACTTGACCCAGGTTTTTCTCTCTTCCGAAGGAATTTATGGCATTCCGCTGGGTGTTTCGGCATCCATTGTCTACCTCTTTGTTTTGATGGGCGCCTTGATGGAGAGGGCCGGAGCAGGACAATTTTTTATCCAGCTGGCCCTTTCATTGCTGGGCCGGTTTCGCGGCGGCCCGGCCAAGGCTGCGGTCTTTTCCAGCGGGCTGATGGGCTGTATCTCCGGCTCCAGCGTCGCCAACATTGTTACCACGGGAACCTTCACCATCCCCCTGATGAAGAATGTGGGATATCCACCAAAGAAGGCCGCTGCGAT
The DNA here is from genome assembly GCA_964508725.1 of uncultured bacterium. Taxonomy (GTDB): domain Bacteria; phylum Zhuqueibacterota; class QNDG01; order QNDG01; family DSAB01; genus CAZDVF01. The sequence goes on from CAZDVF010000174.1 coordinate 5,697, forward strand.
CGAAGTGGCTGCCAGCACAGACGGCCAGCTTATGCCGCCCATCATGGGTGCGGCCGCATTCATTATCGCTGAATACGTGAACATGCCCTACATCGAGGTCGTCAAGGCAGCGGCTATTCCAGCTCTGGCTTCTTATGGAGCCCTGTTCTACATCACACATCTTGAGGCATGCAAGCTGGGTCTTGTGGGTCTGACAAAAGAGGAGACGCCCTCATTTCGAAAGGTTCTGCGGGAGGGATTCCACTATCTTATTCCCATCTTGGTGCTTCTGGTTGAGCTGCTTGTTCTGCGACATTCACCTGAATTATCAGCCTTCCGGGCTATTGTTGCTCTGCTGATTGTTGTCCTGTTTCAAGAGATTTTCAAGGTGTATCG
>CAZDVF010000175.1:0-5965 GCA_964508725.1 uncultured bacterium
TGGCCGCTTTGCCGGGACCATAGAGCAGCTTGTTCTCAAGGAAGATCTCGACAGCATCTGGCGTCGATGGCATGTTGGCGCCTTCGGAAATACAAATACAGCCATTGTCAACCAGATTCATGGCGTCCTTGGCATCCAGTTCATTCTGCGTTGCGCAGGGCATAGCGATGTCCACCTTGACTTCCCAGGGACGCTTGCCAGCATGAAACTCAACACCGAATTTGTCGGCATAGTCCTTTACACGGTCATTATTGGACGCCCGCATCTCGAGCATGTAGTCGATCTTCTCGCCCTTGATCCCATCGGGATCGTGAATATACCCGTCAGGGCCGGAAAGGGTTACGACCTTGCCGCCAAGTTCCGTCACTTTCAGACAGGCGCCCCAGGCGACATTACCGAAACCGGAGACGGCCACAGTCTTGCCCTTGAATGACTCACCGCGGGTTTTGAGCATCTCTTCTGCGAAATAGGTCGCGCCAAAACCTGTCGCCTCGGGACGAACAAGTGAGCCGCCCCAATTGAGGCCCTTGCCTGTAAGTACGCCTACAAATTCGTTGCGGATCTTTTTATACTGGCCGAAAAGATAGCCGATTTCACGGCCGCCCACGCCAATATCACCGGCAGGTACGTCAGTGAACTGACCGATATAGCGTTGCAGCTCCGTCATGAAAGCCTGGCAAAACCGCATGATTTCCGTTTCACTTTTACCCTTGGCGTCAAAATCGGAGCCGCCTTTGCCGCCGCCCATGGGCAATGTGGTCAGGCTGTTTTTAAAGACCTGCTCAAAGGCCAGAAACTTGAGAATGCTCAGATTGACTGAAGGATGGAAACGCAGTCCGCCTTTGTACGGGCCAATGGCGCTGTTCATTTCGATCCGGTAGCCGCGATTAATCTGAACTTCGCCGCTGTCATCAACCCAGGGCACGCGAAACAGAATCACACGCTCAGGTTCGATGATGCGCTCGACAATCTTGGCTTTCCGGTATTCAGGACGTTTCTCAATGACGAGACTGAGAGACTCAACCACTTCCTGAACAGCCTGGTGGAATTCGGGTTGGGCTGGATTCTTTGCCTTGACCTCGGCCATGAGATCATTGACGTAGTTGGACATACCTGACTCCTTGTTTGATTAAGAAATCTGACAGAATATGGAATCATCCGTTTGCATGGAAATGTATATTTCATCTGGCGGGATTGGTTTTGCATGATATTGGAATCTGTCTGGAAAGGTGATCAGCCAACACGCTCACTTCCAACAGCTAACGCATAGGCCTTCACCGCTTGACCGCCAAGGATATGCGAGGAAAATATTTCCTTTATTTTATCTGGCGTTAATTTAATATATTTCACTGGCGCGGCTTCTTTCAGTTCAACCGTTGCCATCGGTTCCTGACTGCAAAGACCGGCACATCCTGACGTCGTCACCATCACATCATCCACATGATTTCTCTTTATTTCATCCAGAAAAGCGCTCATGATCTCCCTGGCGCCGGAGGCGATGCCGCATGTTCCCATGTGTACTGTGATTTTCGCCCTGAATTTTCCTTCACGGATGCTCGTCTCTTTTCGTGTCCGTTCTTTGATTTTAGCAAGATCATCAACCTTCAATTTGGGCATACTTCACTCCCTTCTTGATCGGCACACCGTGGCTCACAATGTAGGAAACAAGGTACTGAATTTCTTCACACAAATCAATCAAAAAAGCATCGATTTTCAAGGTTCTCATCTTTCGTATAGGCCACTTATGCATCGATACACTGGGAACAAAAACCAACAGCTTAAAAGGGCTCTGCCTCATCGATGAGCATAACAGGGATATCATCCTTGATATCATACAGCAGGCGGCAGCTCTGGCAAACGAGTTTCTCATTGTTTTTGTCGTAATCCAGATCTCCCTTGCATTTGGGGCATGCCAGAATATCCAGGAGTTCTTGACTCAGCATGAACGGGGTCCTCCCTCTTATATGCGCGACTTTGCCGGCCTGGTTTTGAATGAGTAAACGATTAGGCAGGTGTCTGCCGTCCAGTTTAGGATTAAGAACCACTAGCTGAGCTAGTGGTTTGGAGATCAATCAGGATTAAGGAACATCGTTTGAAAAAATGATAAAAGAAACTCGGGGGCCCTGACAGCCCGTCCCTGGGTGTTTATAAAGCAGTGGAGTGAAAATCCTTCAGCTTTGGCTTCTTCATCTGAACCAAACACCGTGTAGCCGATACGCATTTTGGCCCGTGTGACTTCGTTGATTTGAGTGCGGATCTCAACAACATCGTCGTAATGGACAGATCGTAAATAACGGCATCGAGCCTCGATAACAGGCAGTTGCACACCTAACTTAATCAGTTCACGATACGACAGGCCAGCTTCTCGCAACATCTCGGTCCGTGCCGCCTCAAACCACTCCAGATACCGGCTGTGATAGACCACACCCATCCCGTCCACGTCGGCATATCGGGCGCGCACCTTGTATCTAAACGCATCCAATGTGGACTGATTACTCCTTGTAGAATCCCATTTTGCCATATTTCTCAATGCGCATCTTGATGAGTGTCATTGGATCAATGCCCGATAGATCCTTCAGATTCTTAATGATTGCCTTTTTTAAAATCTTTGCAGCCTGGTTCGAATCACGGTGCGCTCCGCCGACCGGTTCGGGGATGATCTCGTCAATGACACCCAGTTCGATTAAATCGGGGGCCGTAATTTTTAACGCTTCAGCAGCAATGTCGGCCTTGCCAGCATCGCGCCAGAGAATGGCGGCGCATCCTTCAGGAGAGATGACCGAATACCAGCTGTTCTCCATCATAAGCACCCGGTCGCCAACGCCGATACCCAGAGCGCCACCGGATGCGCCTTCTCCGATGATAACGATGAGGATAGGTGTAGGCAGGTGCGCCATTTCGAAGAGATTGCGCGCAATGGCTTCTCCCTGTCCCCGTTCTTCAGCGCCAAGTCCGGGATGCGCGCCCGGCGTATCCACGAGAATCACAACCGGCCGATGAAATTTGGCTGCCAGTTTCATGAGCCGCATGGCCTTGCGGTATCCTTCAGGATGCATCATGCCGAAATTACGGTAGAGCTTCTCTTTCGTGGTTCTGCCCTTCTGCTGTCCGATGACAAGGACCGGATCGCCGTCCAGTTTGGCCAGACCGCCAACCACCGCCGGATCATCTCGAAATTGGCGGTCGCCGTGCAATTCAACAAAATCTGTGAAAATCTGTTCGATATAATTCAAAGTATAGGGCCGGTTCGGATGCTTGGCTAACTTGTACCGTTGCCAACGCGACAATTTGGAATAGGTGTCTTTCATCAGCTTTTTAAGCCGGGTCTCAAGCCGCCTGATCTCGTCTTCAAGTTCAACGTTCTCATCAGCAGACAGGATCTTCATCTCTGTGATTTTCTTCTCAAGTTCAACGATGGGGCGTTCAAAATCAAGCATGAATTCTGCCATTGATGTGTTCTCCAAAATCTATTGGTGAAATGAATCAGGGGCTGTCTGGCTTCAGCCATCAGCGATTGTCACACACGGTCCTCAGCTTATTCAGGATCTAAACTTTGGCAAATTTGGCCATATCTGCAACTCAATCCCACTTAACCCTATTTGTCATTCCTGCGTTTGTAAGCGGGAATGACGACTTTTCTGACTCATTGCATTTGATCACGGGGCTCTACTTTAAAAGGGTTTATCCTGTTTCCCCCAAATGTGTTTTGCCAAAGTTCAATTATAAATATAACACACATCCACAATGAAAGGACAGTAAATTAAAACCGAAACACCGCCTTGAGCAGAATCTCCACATCCAATAGCGGTGTATAGTTTTTCAGGTAATATAAAGTATAACGATTGATTTCTTTTGGATCAAGTCCTTTTCTTCTGCTCACCTCGGCCAGGCTAGTCAATCCCGGCTTGTACCTATAATTTTGGACAGGATACGACACCGTCCGGAGTGTTCCGACCAGGCTCATCTTACCTGTTAAAACAGTCCAAAAATAAGGTGCCAGACCAAACCAACCACCGATTTGTTGCCCGCTCTTTCGGACTTCCCACACACCGAGTTCGCCACCCAGTCCGTCAGCGATACCGATCCGATGAAAGCGGATACGGGGATGCATCGCCAGAAATAGAAGAGACGGCGCCCAAATCGGCAGAACCAGCACCGACACGATCAGATCCATCAACCGTTTGATTAGAGGATTGACGCCGGCTCGGATACGATACGCCAGATCGATCAGGGGCATATCGCCCAGCGCATCCAGGTCAGTCTGGCCCATGAGAACATCCGTCTCACGCGGTGCCATCTTGAAATCGATGCGAAGATCTTGATTGGACGCGACGATGGACAGGGCTTTCTCATAACTGACTGATTCGGGCGAAAAGATGACTTCATGAATCCGGTAGGTTACGATCAACCGCTTCAGATCGCTGAACACGCCCAAAACATGAACCGGATCGTCGCACTTTTGCATCAGGTCCTGTTCCTCTATTCCCACCAGACCAATCACCTCGCACGTGCCATCGATCCGATCGTTCAGTTTCTCAGCCAAAAGACGGGCTGCCTGATCACAACCGACAATCAAGACACGCCGCCGGACCAGGGTCTTGCCAATATTACCAACGAATGGAATCCGCGTCATGTGCGAGGCGACACGAACGGCCAAACGCCATCCGCCCAGCAGAATCGCATTAACACCACCAGCCGCTAAAACAACCTGACGGGAAAAGGCATATTGGGGCAAAAAAAATGTCACCGACGCGTTGACAACCAGGCCCAATCCCGCTGCGGCGAGAGCCCGAGATGTACTGAACACACCCGGCCTGTACAGTCCCATCGAACCGAGGCATCCGAGCCAGATCACCGAGTAAGCGCCATTCACAACACTGTAATTCCCCCAAAAGGATAGATGCCCGAATCGGAAAACAAGCGCTAAAATCAGTCCAATTTGAAGGCAACCCAGATCAATCAGCGGAACAGACAACCGTCGACTCAACCACCCGGCATACGAGAGGCTGGCACGCAATCCGATGCCTGCCAGCAGGAACCACCGCGGCAAAAAGGCCCAACCCTTATTGAAGTGCTTTCTGACAAAGAGCGCCATAGCGCTATAAAAGACGCGCAAGCTGTCGAAGGGCGCTTCAAGAGTGCTGCGTCCCTTGAAGTGAACCATCTGGGTATCAGGAAGGTAGACAATGGACCATCCGCTCTGTCGTATGCGATAACACCAGTCCAGATCTTCGCCGTAGAGAAAAAAGTCTTCATCGAGCAGACCAACCTGACTGATGGTCGCTCGACGGACCATCATGAACGAACCTGACAGGGCCTCGACCTCTGCTGTATCATCGGGATCCAGATAGGTCAAATTGTAGCGGCCGAAAATTCGGCTCCGGGGGAAAAGCCGGGCCAGGCCTGTCACTTTCGCCAGCGCAACCGCCGGCGTGGGGAAACTGCGCCGGCAAGCCAACTGTAGTGTGCCATCAGCGTTGAGAATCTTGCATCCCACTGCGCCGACGCAGTCATGCGCATCGAGATATGCAAGACAGATACGAAAAGTATCTTCCTGTACAATCGTATCGGGATTGATCAGACAAACAGCACGTCCGCGCGCAATCCGGAGCGCCTGGTTATTGGCCCGGGCGAAACCCGCGTTCTCTTTGTTCTCGATGAGCTGGACCTGTGGAAACCGCTGGCGTATCACCGTTGGACTGCCGTCACCAGATCCGTTATCCACCACCAGGATTTCAGCGTCTATTCCCTCTAACGCTTTAAGAATCGATCTCAGCGCCTGCTCAAGATAGGCCTTGACGTTATAGCTGACAATGATGACAGAGAGATCCATCACGCCTCATAATTTGCCCGCCAGACTCAGGAACCGGAGCTTCCAGACCATCCATGCAGCCTCTCGAATGATGCCGGAGTGCATCTTCGAATCACCCGTGCTCCGATCCACAAACACGATGGGGATCTCGAT
>CAZDVF010000176.1:0-5963 GCA_964508725.1 uncultured bacterium
CCGGCTCCGCCGGGAGTCTTAAAGCCACCGCCTCTGGCGGTGGATCGTTTACTGTGTGTGTTATTCGTGATGTCCAGGGCCTTAAGTTTTTTGACCAGGGTCTTTTTATCGGCTTCTGAAAGGGCCTTGTCGTTTTTCGTGACGCGGCAGATGAAGATATCCCAGCCTGTTTTTTGGAGGCGGCTCAGGGTCACTTCGAAGGATTCAAAGATTTTCAAGATTTCCTGTAAAAGATAATCACTGTGTGGATAAGCGATACAGAAGAGGTGGGCTGCGGTCAGGTGGTGTCCATTTTTCGGATTGATGCTCATATCACTGGAGAGGACAATAGGGTAGTTGTGCTCGGTGTCCATTTTTTTCAGCATCTGAAGGGCGATGCGAATGTGGGCGATGATTTCATGTTCCGACGCACCCACGCGGTAAAAATCTTCGATACTGTAGTAAAGCTCACGGATGGTGTTTTTATCAGCTGTCCTGAGTCGACGTCGGATCGATTTGAGTTTGGTTGTGTCGATCGTCCGCATTCCTTCGTCGAAGTCACGGAATTCGCCAAGGGCAGAGTAGACCTTCTCCTTGATGATCCGGTACATTGTTTCGGTGCTTTCCATTTCTGATATGTTTACCCGCAAGTCGACGATAAAGACCTGGGTTTCGCCATATCGCTTGGGCGGCTTTACCCGTTGAATGTGAATGTTGGGCACAGCTTCAAGCTGGTTGACGGTTGCGCTGACGAGTCTGTTGGGGATGACACTGTTGCCATGAGCGACGACGATGACTTTAAAGTCGATAAACAGATCTGTGGCATGCCCAACACTGATGTAAACCTGCGTTTTACCTGTGCTCTGTGCCTCTTTGACAAGCAGAGGGATGATGGCTCGTGCGTATTGTTCGAATCCGCCGATCGTTTCGATCCACTGGGCGCGGTTTCGGCGTTTGTTAAGGACGAGCGTGTTAAATGCCTTGCGCAATCGACTTTGTTCCAGTTCACTCAGCGCGTGGCTGGACGAATCGACCAGCTCAATACGAAAAAGGGAAATACCGTGTTCGGTGGTGAATTCCCGATTGTGTTTTAAGTGGTAATGTGGATTGGTTAATTCAATGGTTTTCAGGCAATCTTCGAGATTGAGAAGAGTTGCGGGACCGGCTACGGTTACACCAGTGAATGTACCCTCTTTTTTTGTCTCGAAATTGTGGATATCCAGTTCAATCGTCTTGCCGGTCTTGTGTACCCGTTGGATAAATGTGTAATTTAGCAGGATTTGGCGTGCTATATCTTCAGGCTGCCGGTTTTCCAGATAATCCCTGGATCGGGCGGCAAAGAACTTGACTGCTTCACCGTTCATGCCAATGATTTGCTCAAGATTATCTTCCGTCACCATTGTCTCAATGTGGGTGATGACCTGGCTATAAATTTCAATTTTGCGAATTTCTTCAGACAAGAGGGCAGTCTTTGCGCTGGTTCCAACAGCCGCCTGATGAATTTTTGTTTGAATGATTTCTTTTTGCTTGATCAAGCTCTGATGGGTGTCATCCTTGTCCGTCATTACACCGATAAGTATAATACCGAGATTCTCATTCTGGTGAATCAGAGAGATTCCCTTTATAAAGTAGATATTCCAGCCCATTTCGTGAATGACGCCGGCGCATGAGTCGAACAGTCCGGGCCAGTCAACACTCAATATTCCGAATGTGGTAACACAAACACTGCCCTTGATGTTGCACGCTTCTGATGTGACGACGATAATTTTCTGATTTTTGGAGGCTTCCCAATTGCAGAGTAGTTTGATTATGAGGGCGCGTTGTTCACAGACAGGAAAATACTGTTGGGCAGTTTGGATGGCGTCGAGATATTGATTAACCTGATTACCAGATAGATGAAGATCATATTTTGTTAGCGCATGCTTGATATCCAGAATTTGTGAACACATGGTTGACAATTCCCTGATTTAGCCTGAGATTTGCATCACTTGATAATCATAAACAACACTATTCAGATCATTCTTTCAAACTATTCCTACTTATCACGAATCTCTGCGCAAAATCCATCGAGATGAGCCGGTCGGATTAGAAAAGAAATATGTTGAAGATAAGAAATAAAAAGGTTGGGTTCAACTGGTTTAATACAATCGGATCGCATTTTGGGGCGACTCATTTTGATCGATACCGGAGTGTTTCGCGATTTGTCGGTAATCCGCAAGGATTCAACAAATGAAAAGGATTTACATGGATAGTCCATGATCCTTACCGAATGTGCAGGGCGTTTTCTATATCTTGCTTTGGAAATGCTTCTTTCGACTTTTTCATCTGCCAATACCAGACTTTTCTCAAAGCATTGGCCATAATAGCCTCTTTTTCAAAGTCGTCAGCGCGGCCGCCGCTTGCCAGGATTGCCATGCCAATAGCGCCGATTATTAAGCCGACGAGCGTCGCCAGGATCAGTTGGATTGTCATTTTTCACCTCACGCTCCAGAATATACATTATTGCCTGTGATATGGCGATGGATAAACCAGATAGGCTTTCAGCAGCATCAAGTAATCTTTGAGCAGACGCGTAATTAAAAAGTGCTTTCGGACGTATTCCTTGCCTTGATGCCCCAATTTCTTCGCCATTGTGGGATCCTTTAGTATGGTACAGATTCGGTCTGTAAAACCTTTCAAGTCATTTGGCTTCAGAAGGAAGCCTGTTTCTTTATCTTTTATTTGCAATGGGATACCACCGATGTTGGAGGCAACAACGGGCGTTCCTTTCCACAGCGCTTCGGTAACAGTCAAGCCGAATCCTTCCCGTATCGATTTTTGGATGATGACGCTGGAGACACGCTGAAGGACATTCACGAGCAGATCGTTTTCAACGGTAATGAGGATGACGTCTCCTTTTTGGATATCCTGCATGGCTGTCTCTTTAACTCTTTCGTAAAGGTTGAGACCTTCAGGATCGTCAGGAGCCATACTCCCGCAGAGGACAAGTCTGCAGTCCACTGATTTCTTGACCATACGAAACACTTTCAGAACACCCAATGGATCTTTCCATTTGTCGAATCGCGAGATTTGGGTGATCAGCGGTTTGTCTGTGGGGATGTTGAACTGTTTCAGAATTTTTGGGATAATACCGTCGTTAACTTCTTTATTCTTTGATGTCAGGGGATCGATGGCCGGCGAGATGATGTGCTGCTCTACGGGTAAGTCACCCCGCAGGTATGTATCTTTTGACACAACAACGCCGTCGTACTGCAAGAGAAAAGATTTCAAATAGTCCCACAGATTCGTTTGGGGGTGCGACAGATCAATGTGACAGCGCCAGATCCATGGTTGACGTTTCTTGTAATATGTGATCAGCGGCAGCGGCTGCGGATCGTGTACAATAACGCAGTCATGGTCGATGTGGGTGAATACCGAGAATGTGGCGTTGGTTTGGGTGTAGATGTGCTGTTTGATTTTTGACAGATTGATTTCCTCACCTTGCAGACCGTTGTGGAATTTCTTGGTAATAGTGAAGAAATCGTGATTGCCGTGCAGAATCCGCCAGCCTGCATCCAGACCGATATCATTCATCAGAGAAACCAGAGAAGTGAGGATCTCCGCAACACCGCCTCCCTGGTATGTTGAATTGATGTGGAGGACATGTTTTCTGTAAAGCGGTCTTGCCAGTCGATATACTTCAGAAATGAATTCATCGCCAACGATTTTTCGATAATCTTCCAGTTTTCGACGCATGAGTCTTCTCCATTAAAGTCGACATCAAGATAAATGCAAAAATGATGCCTTCATTAGCCGGGTATGTTTAGAATTTTTAAGGTTGAGGAACATTAAGATAGTGTCTTTTATTAAAGTGCAAGAGAATTGAAGCTCCCCGCTGCCTGCCCAAGGCAGGCAGCGGGGAATCTTCATCTGTAAGGAAAAACATCTTTTCATATTCGCCCGCTAACCCTGCGGCAAGCCACGGGATTAGCGCTTGCTGGCAGATTCAATTTATGATCAGCTGGTTATACGTGTCTTGTTTCCGACGTGGTCAGTTCCAAAATGAACAGCAATTTGAGTACTTTTTCTTAAGGCCGATGAGCTGTGTCATCTTTTTTGCCCTACACATGATTTTTAAAGACGGATATGCATTGCTTAAACCAAGGTACTTAAAGATTTTCTTATCTGCAAGGATGATGTATATGAGAGGTGTTATTATCCGGCAATGCGAGTCGATCCGCGAGTCTTCGAAAATGTGACATCACCGTGGTCAGATCTGTTGGTGTGTTATTCTGCGAGTAAGGAGTGTGTAAACAGAGCGAATGGCCGTATGTTACTATGATTCACACTCTATAAAGAACAAAGAATGTCAGGGCCGGGCGCGTGGGGTGGTGGCGCTAAGAGAGGTTCTTTGGCGATGAGATCACCATTCGGTAATTTGTTCTTGCACAATTGTCTATTTTTTTGTAATTTGTTAACTTAAATTGTCTGCGAATCTAAAGAGAGTCTGTGAACAATATCGATCACATTCTTCAAAGCGTGAAAAAACCAGGCCGATATGTCGGTGGAGAACTCCATGCGATCCACAAAACATGGGAAACATGTGAAGTCCGTTTCGCGCTGGCCTTTCCTGACGTATATGAGATCGGCATGTCGCACATAGGTCTGGGCATTCTTTACCATATTCTCAACCGGCTTCCGTGGGCTTTGGCAGAGCGCGTTTACTCGGTCTGGGTTGACATGGAAAAAAAGATGCGTTTGGCATCCATGCCCCTATTTACACTCGAGAGCAAGACGCCTGTCCGCCGGTTTGACGTGTTGGGAATCACGCTCCAATATGAATTGCAGTACACGAATGTGCTCAATCTTCTTGATTTGGCCAACATCCCACTCCTTTCTTCCGAGCGCAGCCAGACCGATCCTCTGATTATTGCAGGGGGGCCGTGCGCATTGAATCCCGAACCGTTGGCGGATTTTTTGGACGCTGTCGTGTTGGGAGACGGAGAAGAGGTGGTGGTGGAGATCGCCGGGACAATCCGGAAGGCCAAACAGGAACGGATGGCAAGGCAAGATACGCTGCGCGCCCTGGCCAGAATCGAGGGCGTGTATGTTCCGGCGTTTTACCAACCCAGCTATGATAAGAGCGGCCGATTCAGTGGAATTAAACCCACTGAGGAAGATGTCCCTCAGCAGATTTCAGCGCGCATCCTAGATCGGCTGGACTCCGAAAACTATCCCGATAACCCCCTTGTCCCGCTCATCGAAATAACTCACGACCGCTTCTCACTCGAAATTATGCGTGGGTGTAGCCGCGGTTGTCGTTTCTGTAATGCGGGCATGATTTATCGGCCAGTGCGTGAGCGGTCCGTTACTGATTTGATTCATCAGACCAAAGCAGTTCTGGCGTCGACCGGGTACGACGAGATGTCCCTTGTTTCGCTCTCGACGTCTGATTACGGGCCGTTATCCGAGCTGTTTGGTCGTCTGCAAACAGTGGTTAACAAGGCAGAGGTTTCCATTTCATTTCCCTCGCTTCGGCCTGATACCTTCACTTCTGAATTGGCCAGCCTGGCTTCTGGTTTACGTCGGTCAGGGCTGACTTTTGCTGTAGAGGCTGGCACACAACGGCTTCGGAATGTGATCAACAAGAACAACAAGGAGGAAGACCTGCTTCGCGCCGTCGAGATCGCTTTTGAGCGTGGTTGGCGGCTGGTGAAACTCTACTTTATGATCGGACTTCCCACCGAATCCTGGGATGATCTGGACGGGATCGTGACTCTTGTTAGTCGAGTCGTAAAGATTGCCAGACGCTTTGGAAAGCGGGAGATCCACGTGGCGTTGTCCCCTTTTTCACCCAAGCCCCAGACACCATTTCAATGGGAAGCCCAGAATACCGCTGAAATGTTGACATCCAAACTCATGCATCTCAAGCAGGCCATTCGTTGGCCCGATGTCAAACTCGCCTGGCGGGATCCCCATGTCACAACCATTGAAACTGTTTTGGG
>CAZDVF010000177.1:0-5923 GCA_964508725.1 uncultured bacterium
CAAAAGATGAAATCTTTCAAGTTCCCGGTATTGGCGGAAGGCCGGCGCATGATGACACACGTCAGTTACTTACCTCCATTATTCAGCCCCGAATGGAGGAAATTTTCAGTCTTGCCGCCAAAGAGATCAAACGGTCGGATTTCAGCGATCTGTTGGGCGCCGGTGTGGTGCTGACAGGCGGAGGTTCACTGCTGGAGGGGACACTGGTTTTGGCTGATGAAGTGTTCGGTTTGCCAGTCCAAGTGGGTATACCGCGAGGATTTTCCGGTCTGGTTGAATCGGCGTCGAGTCCCATCTATGCCACCGGAGTCGGACTGATTTTCTATGGGATTGAAAACCGCGAAGGTATGAAGGATTTTGGCGATGATGAGGGTGGACTGTTTAACCGTGTTGTTCAGTGGATGCGCCATTTTGTAGAAGATTTTTTCAATTAAACAAGATTTATCACTTATTATGCATATGTGATCCCGTTCAGGATTTTAAAACAGAAAGAATGAAAAGTTTGGGATGTGTTACTATATCATGTGAGGAGGTCGTATGAATGAGGGAAATCAGTTTGAGGGAAGGAATCCGGGTGAGCCGCTGGCCTTTGATTTTGCTGAACAAAGACGCCAGGTCGCCAAGATACGGGTCGTCGGAATCGGGGGCGCCGGGGGAAATGCTGTCAATCGCATGATCATTGATCAGCTCAAAGGGGTCGATTTTATCGCCATGAATACGGATCTTCAGGCGCTGGAGCAGAACCATGCGCCCTGCCGCATCCAGATCGGCAAGAATCTGACGAAAGGACTGGGTGCTGGAGGCAATCCGGAAGTGGGATGTAAAGCAGTGGAGGAAAACAAGGATGCTGTGATCGACGGGCTGGCCGAGTCGGACATGGTTTTCATCGCAGGCGGCATGGGCGGCGGCACAGGAACAGGAGCTGCGCCGCTTGTGGCCGAGATTGCCCGTGATTTGGGGGCGCTGACAGTGGGGGTTGTGACCAAACCTTTTGTTTTTGAAGGTGTTCGCAGGTCAGAAAAAGCGGAACAGGGTATCCGGGCGCTGAAAGAGAATGTGGATACTCTTATCGTGGTGCCCAACCAAAAGCTCATCTCTTTGGTTGAGAAAAACACCCCGCTTGATGAGGCGTTTCGTTTGGCAGATGAGATTCTTCTCCATTCCACAAAAGGGATTTCGGATGTCATCAACATTCCAGGTTTGATCAATCTCGATTTTGCTGATGTCAAAACCGTTATGCATCAGATGGGCGATGCGTTGATGGGTTCGAGTGTGGGAACAGGTGAAAACCGCGCCAGGGATGCGGCTGAGAAAGCGATCTCAAGTCCGCTCATTGACGACGTCTCCATCGGCGGCGCCCAGGGTGTGCTGGTTAACATTACAGGCGGCAAAGAGATGAGTCTCAATGATATCAACGAGGCCACCAGCGTGGTGTACGAAGCCGCAGGCGCTGAAGCCAACATTATTTTCGGTGCGGTCATCGATCCTTCGATGAATGGAGATGTCCGTGTCACAGTGATTGCAACAGGATTTCATCGGAACGGATTCCATGCTCCGTTCATGCGAGAGCAAATGGGTAAGTCGCCCAAACGAAGCGAACTGATGAAAGCTATTGATGTTCCGGTTTTTCAAAAACTGGAAATGGAGCCCCTTGAGCAGGCTTTGGGTGAAATCTTTGGAAACGATGGCGGTCTGACGTTCACATCAAAAGATGACCTGAATATTCCCACGTTCATCCGTAAGCAGATGGACTAAAGATCCGTTGCCGACGTTACGAACAAACAGATCCGCAAGGCCGCATCCGTCACGACTGAAACGTGCCGACTTGTTGGCCGTTGAACGCGGAGCCCTGCCGTTCAACCAGAACGCTCGGCTTCGTGTGGCTTTGGTCTATCCCAACAGTTATCGTGTGGGGATGGCCAATTTGGGCTTCCAGACGGTCTACCGGCTATTCAACACACAAAAAGATGTCCGTTGTGAGCGAGCCTTTGTCGATCCGGACAGTCGAATACCACCATGTACTTTGGAAACGGGTGAGCGGCTTGGTCGTTTTGATGTGGTGGCTTTTTCCCTCTCATTTGAGCCGGACCTTGTTCATCTCATCCGCGCACTGATTGAATCTGGCATCCCGCCACTGGCAGAAAACCGGAGCAGGCAGGACCCACTTGTTTTAACAGGGGGAATTGCGGCCAGTCTAAATCCAATGCCAGTCTCAATCTTTTCTGATGCTGTCGTTGCGGGTGAAGTTGAAACCGTGATTTCCCAATTGACTGGAATTCTTTTAAACGCGCGGATGTCAAAGTCTTTTCGCAATGAGGCCATCGATGGTCTTTCTGATATGCCGGGTGTGCTGATTCCCTCAGACAAACATCCCATTATCCGCAATGTGACAGATCATCTGGATGCACATCCAACCTATACACCGGTTGTTACGCCGCGCAGCCATTTTGGTGATATGTTCGTCCTCGAACTCGGACGCGGTTGCGACAAGGGCTGTTTTTTTTGCGCAGCGTGCAAGGTGTACCGGCCCTGTCGGTATCGGTCTCATGATACGATTCTCAAAACTGTCGCTGAACAGAATCACGGTTCCCGGCGAATCGGTCTCGAAGGCGCTGGCATTTCCGGTTATCCCCATCTCGAAACGCTAGCCGGAAACCTGGGCCAATCGGGCCTTGAACTGGCTTTCTCATCCATCCGTGCGGACAGGGTGACATCAGGGCTGGTTGACGTCATGGAGACTGGCAATGTCCGCTCAATCACGCTGGCGCCTGAAACAGGAACCGAACATTTGAGACGCCAAATTGGAAAGGGGATATCCGACGATCAGATGTTTGAGGCTATGAACCGGCTGCGAGGTCGATCCATCCGTAATCTAAAGCTTTACTTCCTGATTGGACTTCCAGGCGAGACAGAGTCGGATCTTGCGGCTGTGGTGACGCTCGTTCGATCGATGGCGCAGACATTCAGAGCAAACCGGTATGAGAGGACGGTTCGTGTCGGTGTGAGCGGGTTTGTTCCCAAACCATTCACTGAATTCCAGTGGGCCTCGATGAATTCAGAAAAATTAATCGCCCGTAAACGATCGCACATTTACGCACAACTCAGAAATGAGACGGGAATCGTCACGATCCCAAAAAGCGCCAGAGAAGAGAGTCTGCAGGGTGTCATTTCGCTGGGAGACGAACAGGTTGGACGCGCACTACTCGATTCAGAATTGACGGGAATGCCATGGAAGCGGACGTTGAAACAGCAGGGATTATCGGTTGATAAAATCCTCACATCCTGTCGATCTCCGGATGAGCCGCTACCCTGGGATGTGATTCGATATGATGTGCCCAGGGCGCTTCTGTGGAAGCGGTTCCAGAAAATTATCAGTAATCAGAACGTATCTGAAACCACTCGATCTTGATGTAAGCATTTGATAAGATGTTAAACGATTTTGGTCATACGGATGGCAATGCCATAAATCGCACATCAGGAGGTTTGAATTGATCCAGTCATCGATTAGCAGAGAGATGTTTGAAATGGGACAGATTCATTTGGACATGCCAAGGCGGGCTATCGTTCACTACTTTGACAATAATGGTGCGCTTCGTTCCGGATACCTGGTTCGGCGGATCGAAAAGGGGAGCAAAATCGGTTGTGTGGTCGTGTCTGACCAGGCTGGTAATCAGGTGATCGCCCGACGGATTCGGAACATCGAGTGATGTCCAAATTTTAATATCGGGACTTCAGGATGAAGAATTAAACAAAATTTTCCTTTTCCTCCTTCCTCACATCCCTACGATTGTCCCGTCCGCCTAAAGCGGGCGGGACAATCTAAAAATGAGATGATCCGCCTCGATTTCATGTCAAGAGGAGTTAACAATGTCAGGACAGACCAGGTTTGTCATTGTCGATGTGTTTGCAGAGAAGCGGTATGCGGGTAATCAGCTGGCAGTTTTCCAAGATGTGGAATCTTTTTCGGATGATCAGATGCAGGCCATTGCCAAAGAGATGCATTTCTCCGAGACCACTTTCATTCTTGACAATGCCATGCGTGACGGTGGATACGATGTCCGCATTTTTACGCCTGAGAGTGAGGTGCCTTTTGCAGGACATCCGACGCTGGGCACGGCTTTTGTCATCCGTCAGGATTTGATTGCAGCGCCGGTTGAAACGGTTGTTCTGAATCTTAAAGCAGGACAAATTCCAGTGTCTGTTCTCCCGTCAGACAGCGGTTCGGATATTCTCTGGATGAAACAGTTGAATCCAGTCTTTGGAGAAACCATTCCCATTTCTGACATGTCCAACGCACTGGGACTTGAGAATGGCGATCTGGATGACCGCTTTCCCATTCAATCTGTTTCAACGGGCTTGCCATTTTTCATCGTTCCGGTCCGTTCACTGGAAGCGCTCAAACGGGCTAAAGTCCGGCTTGATGCTTTCTTCAAGATCGTGGAGTCAGCGGAAGCCAAGGCTGTGCTCCTGTTTTGTCCGGAACCGTATTCCCCTGAAAACGATCTCAACGTGCGTGTCTTTGTGGATTGGTACGGTATTCCCGAAGATCCTGCAACGGGCAGCGGCAATGGGTGCCTGGCGGGATACCTGGCACGGCATCGCTATTTGGGTGGCAGCGCTATCAACGTGCAGGTTGAGCAGGGATACGAGATTGGACGGCCCTCTCTTCTCTATTTGAAAGCCGCAGATTTGGGAGACAGTATCGATGTTCAGGTGGGCGGTCGTGTGGTGATGGTGGCGCGGGGAACACTTGTAACTTAAGTTCAATTATTGAGTTGTGGTTTCAATCCGTTATCCTGTCAACGACTAATCCTAGTCATTCCATGTTGTGAAATCGGATATCCGATCTGCTCAAGCGACATCGTCAGAAATTCCTCCCAACAGGTATTGATCCACTCTGTTGTTTCATATCGCGTCCACACACTCAAACGTTGTTATCGTACGTTCCGATTGCGTCGATTGAAGCAACGACGCATCCACACCGATGCCGTCCCGGATGCGGTCAGATCGGAGAGCGATGAACTGTGTCCGTTGTTTGCTATCATGACGCCGGGTGCTCAGAATCGGAGCGTGAATGATGTCTCGGCGTTGGGAGTCGATTGCACATTGATCGAGCCGCGATGTAACCGCATGATTTGACGGGCGAGGCTCAGCCCGATTCCCGATCCTTCTTTTTTGGTTGTAAAAAAGGGGATAAATATCTTGTCCAAAGCATCATCCACAATACCAGGTCCGTTGTCTGTGACAGTTAAGATTGCACGGCCCTGTTCAGTTTGACTGGCGGACAGGATGATTCGGGCTTTTTTAGTTTTGGAACAGGCCTGGATAGCGTTGAGCAACAAATTGATTAAAACCTGCTCAATCAGCGCCGGATCGGCGGTCATTTCTAACGTATCCGGAATTGTTCGTTTCTCAAGCTTGACACCCGACTCAGCCAGCTGACTTTCCATCAACAGACTGATGCGGTCGAAGAGGTCGGCAACGGGAAAGATTTCGAAATTGGGTTTGGGAATCCGGGTCAGTTGACGGTACGAATCCACAAATCCGAGAAGGCCCTGGCTTCGGCGTAAGATGGTTTCAACGGCGCATGACGTATCATCCAGAACAGGCATTATTTCGTCCAATTCTGCGGATTCACTGCCCGTGATGCGCGTCAGAAGTTCGCTGGCTGTTGAGGCAAGAGATGCGATCGGTGTGATGGAATTCATGATTTCGTGGGTGAGCACGCGGATCAGATTCTGCCAGGCCTCCATCTCTTTTTCTTCCAGTTCGCTCTGGATGTTCTGGATGGAGACCAGAGTGAAAAACTGGCTTCCAAGACGGAATGCCGTGGCGTAGAGGATGAGTTGAAGCGTGTTATTCGGTTCCTCAACTTTAATCAGAATGCGTTCGCCGGATTTAATTCGCTCCAGCGCTTCCACCA
>CAZDVF010000178.1:0-5915 GCA_964508725.1 uncultured bacterium
GTTGTCGGGTCTTTGTCTTTATCGGATTGTTAGAGTCCAACAACTTGTTGTTGGATTCTGGAGTCCAGTAACTTGTTGCTGGACTTTAGTTACAACAAGTTGTAACACTCCCACTTTAAGACTTTCTCAGTTATGATAAAGCGCATTGAAAAGCAGCTTGAAGTTCGCGTAGCTCTGTGCCCGGTTGTGCACATTGAATCCGAACAGGACGACCTTTCCTTTTTCAAATGGCACGTCTAAAATCGCCGCTTTTTGGCGAATGCGTTCATCACCCAACATCCAGCCGCTGATGAGCAGAGATTCATCAGGATAGACTGCGACAATGTCGGGCTTCACTTTGACATAATTGGGAATCTCTTTCTTTTCTTTTGGTTTTTTATCTTCGGATTTATCTGCCTTCTCAAGATTTTGCTTTTTCATCTCTGTAATCATGGAATCGGTGATCACTTCGAAGGCCATCCCGCGCGAGAAGAGGGCATATCCTTCGTCTTCCAATCCATATGCCAAAGGATGGCCGGTTTTATAATGCACTTTGAGAAGCGCACCCGGACAACTGAAACTATCGGATTTAACATCCTGGAGCACATTCTTGACGGGGAATTTAAAGTGTTCAATGGGCAGGCTTGATGAACTCTTCATGCAGACCAGTATGCCCCCCGCCTGGACAAATTTCTTCAGGTGGTCTACGCCGTCCATCGTGATGCCGCCCACGTAATCCGGTGGCATGGTGCCTTTTTTGTGACCGTTGATAATGGATGAAACCCGTTGATCGGGCAGGATGATGGCATCAAAACGGTCTTTCAGATGGCCGGCCCTGACCTCTGAATCCACAAGAAGATGATAAGGGAATTCATATCGATCGAGTAGCAAATTGATCCATCCGGCATCCATGCTTGACTGCCAGGACTTGTACAGCGCGATTCGGTTGGGTCTGACTTTTCCGGCTTTTACCTGGACATTGCCACCGCGCATTTCCACGTGCAAATCAGAAGCTATGTTTCTGGTGGCTCTTCCCGAAATGCTTCCGGCATCCACAAGAAATGTTCCTTTGGGATATCTCCGTCCGTTCATCGTAAAATCAGACAGGGCAGCGCTAACCATCCCCCCTTCTTTGAATATTCGGTTCACAGCTATAAAGCTTGCATTATCGGCACGGGAAAGCACATAATGCGATCCGCCTCCTATAACGTGTCCGGCAGGTGCAGTCACAGTGTCCACTTTTATTGTCTTGACATCCAGCACACTGCTCATGGGCTGATAATTGGCCCCCATCTGAAGGGGAAGTGTCCAGCCAACACCGTCGTAGGCTCGAATAGGCTCTTTCCCCAACTGTGTCGTACCCACAATACCCTGCCAGAGATGCGCGTACTTTTTGAGATCGGGATATTCCTGTTTTTCAAACACATGCTTCACGAACAATCCAAAGGGCTGACTTGTGGGAATGATCCATGAACCTTTGGGGAAGGAGATGCCATTATGTTGAAATGCAACTTCGGATTGATAGACTTCAATCCCGTTGAGGATGCAACGGTTCAACATGAGTGTAACGGAGTGGGGATCCCGCTGATCTGCCGAGACAATCCAACCATACGGCGGCTCTTTGGTAAACTGATCCATGACATCCGTCGCCATTTTCCATTTATTGAAAAGGAATTTAAACTTATACTTTGCCGCCACTTCCAACACCGATTTCGAAGCTGTCAAATTATACGCCACAGCATCGCCCAGGCGCCACCAGCCGCCAAGCCACGGATTGGGATAAAAAACACCTTTGGTTAGATCCTGATAGGTGCTTGGGAAATCTCTTAATTGATAATAATGGGGCGTGGCATAGCCAAAATTGGCGGTCTCTGTGAGAATAGATGGAATATTATGTCCGCCGACAAACTGCGTCACGTACCCCGGATACCAGCTGTCGAAATTAATCCGGGAGATCGCGCCAGGTTGTTCGGCTTCTTCAAATCCCTTGCCCATGTTTGATCCAATGAGATTCTTCCAGCGGACGACAATAGGATGCAGATTGGGATTCATCGGCTCTGATTCCGGCGGAATCCAGATACGAGCAGGAAAAGGAGCCGTCTCATGCATGTTAAAAAGGATTTCCGGATACCAGACCTGACAGGTCATCCGGTTCATGTTTTGGATTTCCTGCAAATTCGCGATGAAAGAATCCCTGTTATTATCATGCCCTGCATATTTCTGATACAGTTCTGGCATGCGACTCCGTTCGTATGGTGTGCCGATATGTTTTGTGTACCATTCCGAGACCATGGTCATGCCATCGGGATTCGCAAAGACAAGAAGGAAAATCACATTCTCCCGAATGAGCCGGGTGCGCCGGTCATTTTCCGTGACAATATCATACGCCAGCTGCACAGCATGCTGGGGGGGAGAACACTCTGAAGCATGCAGTCCCACATCGATCCAGATGATCGCCTTGCCTTCTTCGGCCATCTGCTCGGCCTCTTCCTTCGAAACACCTCTTCCAAGCGAGAGCTTTTTATTGATTTCCTTGTAGCTTTCGAGCTGGGCCATATTGGCTTCCGAAGAAATTACCGCGTATTTCATGCGTCGGCCGAAAGAGGTGGGGCCCATGTCGAAAATCTGGATGCGCTCTGATTCTCCGGCGATTTGTTCCAGATATCCTATCGCCTTTTCGTAGGTCATCAAATGGAAATCAGCCCCCGGCTTGTAGCCCAGGTAGTCTTCGGGATCTGTCACTTGTCCCAAACAGAGGGATCCAAATCCGAGGCTGAAGAGAAGCATGACAGGAAGCACCCAGCTCTTCGGTGGATACAACCATACTTTTTTTTGATCGGAAACGCTGTTCATCAAATCCTCCGTCACCTTGTAGATCACTCAGTTACAGATCTCGTTTTCACTGAAGGCGGACGACACGTCAAAACCGTCCGACAACATCCATCTCAATAGGTCCACCACAGCATCTCCCTGTCGCCTGGCGCGTTGGTGGCAATGTGTGTGGCGAAAAACCTGATCCGTTCGGCCGGCGTGAAGGGCCCCGACCAGCAGTGTGGCTCGCGCGGCCCGTACCAGACAAATCCGTCGTAGTGGGGATTTTGGGTCTTCTCGAGAAAATCCTCCAGGATATGCGTGGAATTATTCAGATAAAACGAATCCATATCTCCTGTAAAAATATGAAGTTTGCCTCGCAGTTTTGGTCCAAGCGTTTCCCAGTTGGTTTTCAGGATGTGGTGCAGATCGTAATGCTCCTGCCAATACATCGCAACCTGGGGATCAATGACGCCCGTCTCCTTGTCGTAGAGCGGCTTGAAGTAGCCATCATCACCCACGGGGCCGTACACAGCCGACCAGATGTCAAACTGCTCGCCGGACCGGCCTTTGGTGCCGCGGACCAGCTCGTACATATTTTTCTGTTTCGTGGTCATGCGGATGGTCCCATCAGGTCCCCGCACAGCGATGTTGGGCACGCGGACCCATCCGTTCTGCCGCCAGTAGGCGTTCTCATCCTCGTAGATGTTGATCCCTTCCACGTCGCTGAAATCGACCGGATCCGGGCAGTAACCGAAAGCGCCGCCGAAAAAATCGGGATAGAAGACCTGCAACGCCAGGGCTTCCCACCCGCCGGTTGAGCCGCCTTCCAGAATCCGCGCCCACGGCTCGCGAATGACACGGAAGCGCGATTCGATCTCCGGAATCAGCTCTCGCATGATGGCATCGCCGTACGGTCCGCAATTGGCCGAATTGAGGGCGTATGAGTCGTCAAAGTAGGGGCAGGGATGTTGAAGCGTCACCAGAATCATCCGCGGGAAGTTGTCCGAGATCCACGCCTGGTACAGATCGTAGCCGCGCTGAAGCCACCGGTTGTCTCCGTCCGGCGGTTCGGTGCGGAATCCATAGGGCGGCCGGAGGGAAAAATGACCCTGCACGTAATCCACCGGATAGTCGATGGCCGGATGGTCGTGGTATCCGCGGGGCAGGAGAATCGTCGCGCCCAGGTAAATCGGACGGCCCCAAAATTCAGAGAGGATCTTGCTCTCGAACTTGATCCGTTTCACCCACTCCGTCTCTTCAGGATCGGGAATGGGTGGAATCACATGTGTTGTTTCCAGACGGATGTCGTATCCATTCTCTGGATCAAGGTGGACATTCATCACATCACTGTAGAGGTTCCCCGGCGACCGGTTAAACCGCTGGCCTTCCCACTGATCGTCGTGCAGCCAGATGGTATGGCCGTCGGCACGGTGGAATTCGGTGTAGATATTGACAAATCCCTGAACGTAATAGTCACCCGCCGGCAGGTCAGTCAGGCTCTCAACAGGAAAGCCCAGGATCGATTCATCGATTGTGACGGTCTCTCCCGGCATGAACTGTTCGATGTCCACGCCGAAGAAGGGCACGCCTCCGCGTCCGATCTGAAGACGCGGTTCCCTCTCGTCGGTTCTGGAGATCATCACATAAATCCGTCCGGTGATCGGTCCGTTGTGGGCGGACGCATCGAATGAAATCTCGAACCGTGTCCCGTCGACAGGTTGGTCGGACTGTTTCGGACCGCAGCCTGAGAGCAGAAAGGCCATCATGGCAAGAAGGATGAAAATCGAATTGAAATGTCGTCGTCTCATTGATCGGCCCTCCCTTCCCGCTGCCGCCAGTCAGTTGGAGCGTCCACCGGCGCGTTCCGTGCGATATGGTCAGCGATGAAGCGGATGCGTTCCAGCGGCGTGAAATCGCCCGACCAGCAGTGGGGCTTGCGCGGCGCATACCGGAAAAATCCGGGGTATGCAGGATTTTCGGTTTGCTCCATGAATGCCTGCAGCTTGTGGACGGGATTGTTCAGGTAGTAGGTGTCCATGTCGCCGGTAAAGATGTAGAGCTTGTTGCGGATCTTCGGACCCAGAGTGGACCAGTGCCGCTCCATGTAGGCGCGGAGGTCGTAGTGTTCTCTCCAGTATTCCGCCACATCAGAATCGATGTGCCCCGTGGTTTTGTCGATGAGGAGCTTGGGATACCCGTCGTCCCCGACCGGCCCCCACACAGCCTGCCAGATGTCCCACTGTTCGCCCGATCGGCCGCGGGTGCCCAGAACCATTTCGTATTGCTGGATCTGCTGCGACGTGAGAATCAGCGATCCGTCGGCGTTGCGGCTGTCGGGGATAAGCGCTTTCGTCCAGAAAAGCATGCGGTGGAAGGCGTTGGTGTCGGCGTAGACGTGGACGCCTTCCACGTCGCTGAAATCCACGGGATCGGGACAGTAGACAAAGGCCCCGCCGAAAAAATCGGGATGGAAGAGCTGGAGCGCCAGGGCCTCCCACCCGCCGGTGGATCCGCCCTCGAGAACGCGCGCCCACGGCTCACGGATGATACGAAAATCCTCCTCAATCCGCGGGATCAGTTCCTGTATGATGGCGTCGCCGTACGGTCCGCAATTGGCCGAGTTGACAGCGTATGAATCGTCAAAGTACGGGCACGGATGCTGAAACGTGACCGCAATCATCCGCGGGCATGCATTGGAGGTCCACGCCTGGTAAAACTCGTATCCTCTTTGTCCGCGTCTGTCGCCGGCTTCCGGGGGATCGGTGCGGAATCCGCCGGGCGGCCTGAGCGAAAAATGCCCCTGCTTGTAATTGACCGGATAGCGCCGGTCCGGATGGTCGTGGTATCCTGCGGGGAGGAGGATCGTTGCGCCCAGATAAATGGGACGTCCCCAGAAATCCGAGAGGATCTTGCTCTCGAATTTGATCCGCTTGACCCATTTGGTGTCTGGCGGAATCTTGACCGGCGGGATGACCCGGTCGCAAACCAGACGAATGGTTTGATCACGAGCAGGGTCCAGATCGATCTGACGGACCGTACTGTAAAGGTTGCCCGGTGACCGGTTAAACTGCTGACCTTCCCACTGATCGTTGTGCAGCCACACTGTGTGGCCGTCGGCACGG
>CAZDVF010000179.1:0-5899 GCA_964508725.1 uncultured bacterium
TGAATTAGTTTATAGATAGGGCGGGCAGTACATTTTCAGACCAGACTCTGGCAGGAGTCAACAATCCGATCACTTTTCAGTGAGTGTACTGCCCTTTTTCATTCCAAGATCAGAAAACCAGGGAATATGGTCATGCAATATGATGAATCGCTTAGAATTTAATCGTCAAGGAAGATCCGTCAATATAAACATATCGGAACATCATTGTCAACACTTAAATCAAAAAAGGAGTCTTTCTTTGAAACAGGAAATAAAGAGAAGAGAGTTTTTGGGATTGGGTCTTCGGGGGGGCAGCCTGATTGCCGCTGGAGGATTATTGCCTGCAGTCTCCGTGGCGGCTTCTGAAAGAGGTAAAAGCCTCTCAAATCGTCCCTGGTGGGCAAGAGAAGTTGACGAGCCGGTTTTGAAAATCGATGATCAAAACTATCATCGGTTTGATCAGCATCAAAACGTTTTGAATGCGTACCGAAAGTATGTCAGCGAAGAACAGAGGCTTAAAGTCAGAGAGCGTAAAGAAGCGTTCAGGAAGGAAATCGAGACGGGTGATGTTCCGGGGTATCGCCGTGAGGACAGGGCGTTGATGGCTGCGGGATGGACGCTTCGGGGAACCGGGAGTTTGAATAAGGGCCTGAGGTTATGGGTGCGGCCTTCAAGAAGAGGAAGAAGCCGACCGATTCCCGAGAAGTGGAAAACCACACCTCAACACGCTGCAAAAGCAATTAAAAGGGCGGCCCGGTTTTATGGCGCCGCAGACGCAGGAATTGCCCTCATCGATCGCCGCCACCTGTATTCCAGAAGTTACGGCGTCGATATCGTATTTGAGGATGTCGATCAACCTTATGATGTCAAAGGTGAGAAAGCGGTGATTCCCAATAAAGTGAAGTATGCCATTGCCATCGTCGCGCGAATGTCGCCGGAATTAGCGGCTCGGGCCCCGTCCCAGTTGTGTGATGCAACGACTTCCCTCAATTACAGCCGGCTGGAATTCACCGTGGGTCTTTTGGCGGAATTTATCCGAAATCTGGGGTATATCGCAATCCCGAGTGTCAACTGCCTGGGGCCGAGCATCCCCTTTGCCGTGGATGCAGGATTGGGTGAAGTGGGGCGCACCAATCGTTTTATTTCTCCGGTGTTTGGCCCTGCCGTCCAATTGGGCAAAGTGCTGACCGATATGCCCATGGCCCCAGACAAGCCGATTCACTTTGGTCTTAAAGAGTTCTGTATGGTTTGCGGTCGATGTGCCGAAACGTGTCCATCCAAGGCGCTGTCTTTCGATAAAGAGCCCGATTTTAAAATCAAAGGCGAATGGAACAATCCGGGTCATCAGACATGGTTTGAGGATAGCGTCAAGTGCTTCGAGTTTTGGGAAGAATCCAACAGCTACTGCAGCACCTGCATTATGGTCTGCCCCTGGGCAAAACAGGACAAGACGGAGATCCACGAAATCGTAAAGGCGTCCAGCGCCAATTTTCCGTTTATGGACGGCTTCTTTACTTCGATGGATAAGGCGTTCGGTTACGGACAGCAGAAAGATCCTGACAAGTGGTGGGATCTTGACTTGAACGAGCATGGAATTGATAGGATGTAAAAAAATGAGAGGATCAACGATGGGCGTAACAACCGGTTATTACGAAATTCGCATCCGAAAACGGCCGTGGTATATCTGGCTCTTGAGAGTCATCTGGCTACTCTGGCTGGCTTTCTGGCTGGAGATAGCCATTGGTTCAAAATTGGAAACCGAAGCGCAAGCTTTTCAAATTTCCTTGTATGTTTTTATTTTCAGTCTGATATTTGGTCTTGGCCTTTCCCTGTCCAGGCATTACAAAAGAAAGAAAGCATCCTCAGTATCATGAATCTTTAATTGATTGGAGTACAATAATGAAAATTCGAAATTCACGCAACACGTTGTTGTCCACCCTCTGTCTGTGTTTCTTGCTCATGCTGGCGCCGGCAGTTTTAGCACAAGTCACATCTCCTGAAAAGTATCTGGGTTACAAACCAGGCGATGATTTCCATTTGGAGCCGTATGAGAAGCTTGTCGGATATCTGGATTTGCTGGACAGCGAGACAGAGCGTCTCAAAATGTTCGACATGGGCCCCACCACCGAGGGCCGGCGGATGAAGTATGCCATCATCTCGTCGGAACAAAACATGAGCAATCTGGAAAAATACAAAGAAATCACTCGCCGGCTGAGCCTCGCGCGGGATCTCTCGGATGAAGAGGCAAAAAATCTAGCAGCCGAAGGCAAGGTCGTGGTCTGGATTGATGCGGGCATGCACTCCTCAGAGACATCTCCGCCGATGCATCAATTCCAACTGGCATACGATCTGGTGACCGATGATGATACGCAGACTAAATTTATCCGGGACAACGTAATTTTTCTGATGGTGCAGGCCAATCCGGACGGCATGACCAAGGTGGCCGACTGGTATATGAAAAATGTCGGGACTTCGTATGAAGTGAGTAGCCTGCCATTTTTGTATCATAAATATGCGGGCCATGATAACAATCGGGATTCATTTATGGCGAATCTTGTCGAGACGCAGAACATGAATCGTCTGGTGGGAACCGAGTGGTACCCCGAACTTCTTTACGTTCAGCATGAGACAGCTCCATTCCCGGCGCGCATTTGGATGCCGCCCAATCCGGAGCCCATCAATACCAATATCCATCCGATTGTGACAAGATGGAAGAACCTCGTTGGTTCGGCCATGGGTCAGGCCTTTGATGCGGCTGGTCAGCCTGGCGCCATTTCCCGCACAGCCTTTGATCTTTGGTATCTCGGATACGCCGACGGGCCGAGTGTCGAAACGCACAATATTGCCTCCCTGCTGACAGAAACTGCAAATTATCGGTACGCCACACCCCATTTTTATCGCCTGAGAGATTTTCCCGAGCCGTACCGTGATTTGACAGCGGGCACATTCTATCCCAGTCCCTGGCAGGGAGGATGGTGGCGTTTCCGTGATGCCATCGAATACAATCTGACAGCGTCGAAGTCAGTCCTTGACGTTGCCGCTAAATATCGGTTTGAATTCCTATACACCAAGTACCAGATGGGAAAAGATGTCATTGAACGTTTTCAGAATGAGCCGCCATACGGATGGATCATCTCCGCCGATCAGCGCGATCTCAACACCACAGCGCTGTTTCTGAAGCGGCTCATCAATTATGGCATCGACGTCTATCAGGCTGAACAGCCATTTGAGCACGATGGAGTGCCCTATCCCAAAGGATCGTACATCATTCCCACCAGCCAGGCTTTCGGTTTTTATGTCAAGAGCTTAATGGAGAAGCAAGTGTACCCCGATCTTCGGAAATATGGACATCTTTGGCAAGGGATTTCCAGGGCGCAGAAGTGGGATGGCGCGCCCCTGGCTCCCTATGACGGTGTGGGCTGGACGCTGCACATTCAAATGGGGATTGACGCTCGTGAGATGAATACGCAATTGGCGTTTCATCCTACGCAGGTTTCGACGATCTCTCTGCAATCAGGAACCATTACCGGAAATGGCCCACATTACGTCTTTTCACATTCTGACAATCACAGCTATCCTGTCGTCAACAATATCCTCAAAGCCGGCGGCAAAGTAAGCTGTGCTCTTGAGGATTTCTCCATTGACGGTAAAAGATATCCCCGGGGGACATTTGTCGTTCCGGGAAACAGCATTAAACTAAATCAGCTCAAGTCTATTGCTTCCGAATTCAATGTCCCGATACGCGGAGGCAGGATTTCGGTGAAAACAAAAGAGTTCCGCAAACAGCGCATTGCCCTGTACAAATCGTGGGTGGCCAGCATGGATGCCGGCTGGATATCCTACATCTTCGACCAGTATGGTTTTCCCTACCATACCCTGCGGGATGCCGAAGTCAGAGCGGGAAATTTATCCGATCGTTTTGACGTGATTGTCCTTCCTGACCAGCGGTCGGCTTCCATCATTGAGGGCCATCGCAAAGGAACGATGCCGATGCAGTATGTGGGA
Organism: uncultured bacterium; assembly: GCA_964508725.1. GTDB lineage: Bacteria > Zhuqueibacterota > QNDG01 > QNDG01 > DSAB01 > CAZDVF01. The sequence goes on from CAZDVF010000179.1 coordinate 3,985, forward strand.
GGTATCACGAAGGATGGTGTTGAGAATTTGAAGAAATTCGTTCAAAATGGCGGCACTCTGGTTTGCAATAAAAGCTCCAGCGATCTCGCCATCACGGAATTCAATCTTCCCGTAAAAAATGTTCTTCAAGATGTGAAATCAGACAGTTTTAATTGCCCGGGATCTCTTTTAAAAGTGGAATACGATACACAACATCCTTTAACCTTTGGATTGACCGAAAAGGGTATGGGCTATTTTTCTCGGGGACTTGTTTTTGAAATCATAAAAGACACGGTTGAAAAAGAGGGTGCGGTCAGCGAGAAACCGGCCAGCCGTACAACGGAATCTCTCACAGTGGTGGCCAGCTATCCTGATGAATCTCTCTTGCTGAGCGGATGGATTCTCGGTGAAGAGAGAATACGAGGGAAAGCTGCCATCATCGAAGCATCCTTCGACCAGGGCAGGATTGTTTTGTTTGGCTTCAACGTCCAGAACCGCGCCCAGGCCTACTCAACCTTCAAGTTGATGTTGAACGCGATGTATTAGTCTTTCGCGCCGGATTTGGGAAGTGATCAGCCGAAACCACTGAAGGGAGTTATGAAATTTTTACCGGTCGTTTTGCCCCGACCCGTCTTTTTTTCTCTCTCCTCCTTTCGAGGCGGGTCGGGGGGCTCGTCTGATGAAGGTCAACCAATCTGTGCCGATGAAGATGAATATAATATGCAATTCGAGAACGACACAATCCAGAAAGGAGGTGATTTTTTTTAGCAGGTCATTTTTTTCGAAATGATGGCTCAATGATACATTGAAGGAGGTGATGTTTGCCAGAAAGGTTCTTTCAGGTTAACTAATATGGTAATTTAGGAAAGGAGAAGGTAGAATGAGCAAGAAAACCTTTTTTATCATGGCATGCGCTTTAGTTTTGCTTCCCCTTTTGGTCTTAGGGCAGACAACGGTGAATATTTCCGGTGTTGTGACAGATGAGGCGGGGAATCCTTTGCAAGGCGCAAATATTCTTGTGAAAAATTCCAATGCAGGAGCTGCTGCAGACATAAACGGCCAATTCTCTTTTAGTTATAGAGCAGATGGGCCTTTTGTTCTCCAGGTTCGGTTTATGGGATACAAAACACAAGAGGTCTCGCTCAACCCGAGTGATAATCTTTCAAATTTGTCATTCGAATTGAAAGAGGATGTCTTCTTGGGTGAGGCTGTGGTTGTCACAGGGATTGCCTCAAAAAGAGCCAAATCAGTCGCAGAAGTCGCAGTTGCCCGCGTTCAGGCTGCTGAATTGACAACGGCAAATTCATACCAGGATGTGTCTGATATGCTTGCTGGTAAAATCTCCGGGGTGAACATTCAGCGCTCTTCAGGAAACGTCGGATCTGGAATGCGGTTCAATGTGCGCTCCGGCGGAGGTTTGAATGGCGATGAACAGCCGATCATTATTGTAGATGGAATCCGTGTCGAGAATGAAGAAATTGGGGGATTCTGGGCTGGCGGGCAGGGTGTTTCTTCATTGAATGATTTAAATCCCGAAGACATTGAGAGTATTGAATTCCTGAAAGGACCGGCCGGTGCAGCGTCGTACGGCACCAATGGTTCCAATGGAGTTGTTTTGATCACAACAAAAAGGGGAAAGCTTGCAGCTGCCGGCGATAAGGGCATCTTTATCGATTACAAGATGATTTCGGGATACAACGATCCGTATTTGTATTCAAAAGAACACGTTCTCACCCATGAATATGTCAACGAAAATCTCAGCAAGGGTCCGGTGACGCAACACACATTGAACGCTCACGGCGGTACAAATATGCTGAAATACTTTGTAGGCATCGACCGTCGCAAGGAAACAGGTGTTCTGCCCAACAACGTGATGGATCGAAAAACATTCCGGGCGAATCTGGATGTGTTCCCCTCGGATAAGCTGGTGTTGAAT
>CAZDVF010000180.1:0-5887 GCA_964508725.1 uncultured bacterium
CGGCTCCGCCGGGAGTCTTAAAGCCACCGCCTCTGGCGGTGGATCGTTTACTGGCATTCAATCGGGAGGCAGAATGCGAATCGCTATTCGAGAGTCCGATTCTTCTTTTGACGATAAGAGTTACTTCCCTGAAGTATTTTTTATCATTAAATAGGTGCAAGATATTATCTTGCAGAATATGTATTCGAAAGAAAGTCATTGAATTGAAAGTATTCACCTTATTTAATAGGTTACTGCCCTCAATGTGAGTGTAGGATACTGGTCTGCAGGGTGGGCATCAGGCCCGCCTTTTTAGAGATGTTTGGGTATTGCCATCCGCAACGCATTACATGACATACGGAATCATTCCGTGCCGCTGGAATCGTTTTCAACACCTTGAGTTTTTGAAAAAAGTTTTGCATTCACTCATAATTATACCTACATTTTACTGTATTTTTAATCATACCTTTAGTAGCTGAATTATGTAACTAAATCATAGAACATCCCCAAACATATCTTATAATAAGATCACTATGTTCAGACCATTGTCACATGACCACTCTGAATGATTAGGGAGGATACAATGCACATTAGATATGCTTTAATCACGATTATTATTGCGGCGCTTCCCTTGATTGCGCAACCGCAAGACCGTCCAGTCCTGACAGCTGATGACTATGCGCGTGCTGAACAATTCTTGTCCGCTCACACAGATCCGCTGGTGTTTAAATCGCGTGTGCATCCCACCTGGATTTCAGGCGACCGGTTCATCTATGAGAATAAGATACCGGAAGGCGTTGAGTTTGTTCTGGTCGATCCAGCGAAGAGGAAACGTACCCGGGCCTTTGATCATGAGAAGCTTGCCCAGGCTATCTCCGCTGTGGCTGATAAGGCCATTGATCCGTTTCACCTGCCGCTGTCGCCATCCGGTTTTTCAAAAGATGGACGTTTGGTCTCCTTTAGCATCGGTGGTCAGCAGTACAGGTGTGATCTGAAGAATCACACGTGCACTGTCCAGCCAGATCAAGAAAAAATCCGGGACAGTAACGCTATTATCTCTCCCGATGGACGGTTTGCAGCCTTCATTCGCAATGACAATCTGTGGGTACGAAACCTGTCCAACAACGAAGAAATACAACTCACCACCGATGGTATCCAGGACTTTGGATATGCAACAAATAATGCCGGCTGGACCAGGCGGGACAGCCCCGTTCTGCTCTGGTCGCCGCAGTCTGATAAAATTGCCACCTTCCAGCACGATGGCCGCGGCGTGGGAGAGATGTACCTGGTTTCCACCAAGGTTGGGCATCCCAAACTTGAAGCGTGGAAGTATCCCATGCCCGAAGACAGCGTCATTTTTCGGATGCACAGGGTCGTCATCCACCTGGATGGCCCCCGCGTTGTCCGGCTCAAGATGCCGCCCGATCCACACCGCTCCACGATCTCCGACCACGTGGCCGGACGCGACGGAGCCTGGCTTGATGTAGAGTGGAGTTTGGACGGCTCCTCTCTTGCATTTGTCTCGTCATCCCGCGATCACAAGCAGGCGACACTGCGCATCGCCGATCCGGAAACCGGTGACGTCCGCACGGTCATGAACGAGACGGTTGACACTTTTTTCGAATCAGGAACCGGAAAGGTCAACTGGCACGTTTTTCCTGAATCCAATGAAGTGATCTGGTATTCGAAGCGCGATAATTGGGGACACCTCTATCTCCATGATCTTAAAACAGGCCAGCTCAGGTATCAGATCACCAAAGGGGACTGGAATGTCCTTCAACTCCTAAAGATCGACAGACAAAACCGAATTCTCTACTTCACCGGTTGCGGACGCGAGCCTGGCGATCCCTACTTTCAGTATTTCTACAGTGTGAAGATGGACGGAAACGATTTGAAGCTCCTCACTCCCGAAGTGGCAAATCATGCGGTCACACTGTCACCGTCCGGACGTTATTTTGTGGACAGTTATTCCACGCCGGTTAAAGCTCCGGTGACAGTGCTTCGCAACGCCAAGGGGAAGAAGCTGGCGACGCTGGAGGAGGCCGATATTTCCCGTCTTGAAGCTGAAGGATGGCAGCCGCCCATTCCATTCACGACCAAAGCCCGCGACGGTCAGACTGACCTATACGGTCTGATGTACAAACCGACGCATTTTGATCCTTCGAAAAAGTACCCTGTCCTCAACTATCTTTATCCGGGGCCCCAATCGGGAAGTGTTGGCAGCCGTAGCTTTAGCGCAGCCCGCAGCGACAAACAGGCCCTGGCTGAGCTTGGTTTTATTGTTGTCGAAGTGGACGCCATGGGCACGCCATACCGTTCCAAGTCATTCCATGCGTTTTACTACGGGAACATGGGTGACAACGGGCTGCCTGATCAGATAGCAACCATCAAGGAACTTGCCGGCCGATATCACTGGATGGACATCAACCGTGTAGGCATTTGGGGTCATTCGGGAGGTGGATTCGCGTCCACTGACGCCATTTTGCGTTATCCCGATTTTTATAAAGTGGCGGTATCCGGAGCGGGCAATCACGACAACCGGTGCTATGAGGATGATTGGGGAGAAAAGTGGCAGGGCCTGCTTGAGACCTATCCCGATGGCACGACGAATTACGACAATCAGGCCAACCAGCTTGTGGCTGAAAATCTCAAGGGAAAACTGCTCATCGCCCACGGGACCATGGACAGCAATGTGCCGCCGTACAATACGATGCTGGTGGTGAATGCCCTGATCGCCGCCAACAAGGATTTTGATCTGCTGCTCTTTCCCAACAGGGGGCACGGATTCGGACGCGAGCCCTATATGATGCGGCGACGGTGGGATTATTTCGTCCGACATCTGCTTGCTGCGGAACCACCGAAGGAATATACATTCAAAAAGGTGAGTCAGAGGCGATAACGGGTGAACCGGGTCGAGAGCTGCTCTGCTACGGCAGATTCGGAGATCCGATCGCCGGAGATGGATATCCCGGGCTGTCGGATAAAATATTATGAATCCTCTGAAAAACAGTTTTTGCCAAACCACCGGATCAACCCGGCGGTCCGTTTCCCCTGAACCTTGCTCCCATGCTCTGCATGGGAGCGCCAAACGTTCAATTGTGAGTATCCCAACAAAGAGCGTTGGAACAAAACAGTCCATTTTTCAGATGTTTCATTATGATTTGATCGTGAACCACATGGAGAAATTGCAATGAAATGGACATCAACCGTTTTTACGGGTGTCGTTTCAATCATTCTCTTCGTGCCTGTTGCATCGATCGATGCTCAAATTCCAATGGAGAGGATATTGAAAAGGGTGTGCGTACCATCTGAAGGGGACACGAGAAGTCTGGTTGACACTGTTGGTTTTGCGATTCGTGCAGAGCAGATGGATTTGACTGCAGGCGAGAGCGAAAAGGCAGAAAAATTGCGCATCCTTCAAAACCGGAAAAAGTACGGATTTGATGAACACACAGAATTTATATTCGCCATCTCTCCTCACGATGATTACATCCTTGCCGGAAGGGTGTATACGCATTTATACAGATATGTGAAGGCCAAAACGGTTATTGTCATAGGCAATGCCCACTGGTCTGAAGCGTTTGGAATACGAAATAGATTAATCTTCGGTAATTTCAAAAAATGGCGTGCGCCGTACGGTGACGTGGCGGTGTCATCTGTCCGGGACGAAATTATCGATGCTCTCCCCCCTGGTTGCTATACTGTGAATCGGACAGTTGTTGAAACTGAACACTCCCTGGAAGCTCTTGTTCCTTTTTTGCAGCATTTTAACCGGAACGTTGAAATAGTTCCAATACTTGTGCCGTTTACAGATATACGGAATGAGGACGAGCTTGGGCGGAAGCTTGCAGAAGCCGTCTCCATGGTACTTGAGAGACACAACTTGAAACTGGGAAAAGATGTTGCGATCCTCTGTTCAACAGACGGCCAGCACTACGGTGATTACGGATGGAGTTATTACAATTTCCATCCGTATGGATGTGATGCAAAAGGATATGAACAATCGATGGGGCTTGATAATAACCTGATCCACGGATTTCTAACCGGCACGTTGGAACCTTCCAAAATTCACATGCTCTATGCAAAACTGATTGATGAGAGCAACATATCAAATTATCGGATCACCTGGTGCGGAAGGTTTTCGGTGACATTTTCCGCAATATTTGTCTCCCGTCTGACGCAAAAGATGGGCATGCCTGATCTTTCAGGATTTTTACTGAGGCGGGGGTCAAGTCTTTCGGATCAATGGCTTCCGTTACAAAAGGCAGGTCTGGGTGTGACAGCAGATACAAATTTGCATCATTTTGTAACCTATTTTGCCATTGGTTTTAAATGACACACAGGGCGCATTGCAATGCGTCCCTCCAGGCGCCATGCAAACAGTGGCAAGCGCTGAAATAAAACGATTCGAATCCGGATTGTTGTCCTGTTGATCGCCCAGGATAAATATCCCGGTCAATCTGGAAAAGACAGGTTTCAAACAGACACCGGAAGAAGGTGGGCGCGTTGAATCGAACAGTTCACACGTCGTCCCGGATTTTACTCCGTTGACCAGGAGGAGGTCGGATTTTCATCTGCTTCAGGCGGGCCTCGATTCCAGACTGGCCGGCACTGGCGTTCTTTCTTTGAATCTGACAGCGAGCGCATTCTCCGTGGCTTGCCGCTGGGTTGTTCATTCCGCCGTTGTGCGGTGAATGAAACGACGGGCAGTCGTTTGCCAGCTCAAAGTAAAATGGGTTGCAGCCTCTGGAAGGCGGATCGAAATCAGTGCACCGCTGGAAGAGATTGCATTGCAAGTGAATCCAAATAAGGGGAGGTGTCATTATGATCAAGCGTTTGCTGTGTGTGATCGCACTGGGAGTCGTCATCCTCATCACAGGGTGCATTGACTTGACAACCACCATCTCGGTCAGGAAGGACGGCAGCGGAATCATCACCGAGGTTGTGTACATGGATGAATCTGTCGAAGCGATGATGAAAGGAATGATGCAGGGCATGATGGCCGAGATGGGCGCGGAAGAGGGAGAAGCCGAAGCAACAAAAGATGATGAGGACAAATCCCTTGATATCGAAAAATACAAGGCCAAAGCTTCCGATTTGGGAGAAGGAGTGGAATTCGTCTCTGCCAAACAAGTCTCAGGAGAAGACGGCGCATCAGGTGTTCAGGTCATCTATTCGTTTAAAGATGTCCGGAAACTGAATGTTCGGGCGAATCCCGACAATCCCATGGGAGACGAGATGGCGGGAATGATGGGAGCGGAGTCGGCTGAGGAGGATGGCGGCGACCCCATCACATTTGATTTTATTAAGGGCGGCTCTCCCAAACTGATTGTTCACATGCCGAAAAAGGATGAACCGGAGACGCAAGAAAAAGATCCTCCCGCCGAAATACATGAGGAAGATCCGGAAGCTGCAGCCGCAGGGATGGGTATGATGAAACAGTTTTTAGGCGGTCTTCGCATCAGAGTGCTGGTCGATCTCCCGGATGGCGGCATTGCAAAGACCAATGCCTCGTTTGTTGAGACGGTCGATGGAAAAGATACCGTCACGTTGCTCGATGTAGCAATGGGCGAAATTATGAGCAACGAGAAGTATTTCAAGGAATGGGAAAGCATGTCTGAGATACGCGATATGAGCGAAGCCATGGAGAAGATGAAGGACATCCCGGGGCTGAAGATCGAAACTGCGGAGACTGTTGAAATTCAGATGAAATAGGTTGCCCGACCCGTTGAATGAGAAGACATGCATACTGGGCGTGACAGTTTACAATCGACATCTGAGTGGAAAATCCGGATCCTCTTTATCGTGATCGTTCACAAACCTGACAGGATTGTAAATCCTGTCAGGTTTTTGTGATTGATCTTCAAACCACTAGCTCAGATAGTGGTTCTCGATCCTAAACTGGACG
>CAZDVF010000181.1:0-5833 GCA_964508725.1 uncultured bacterium
AGCTTGCCCATGATATCCAGCGCCGAAAAGAGCGGAAACCGGCCTTTTTCTTTGTTTTCTTCCTTACTTTTTGTCTCTTCGGTCTCTTTTTTCTCCCCCTCTTCGGTTGGCCGTCTCCTCCGCACAGGACTGCGCATGCCACTGGACTGCGGGCGACCCGGTTTTTTGCGTAAGGATTGCACAAGTTTCTTTGGATCAAAATTACCCGTGAACGAGAAGTTGGCATTGACGTTGGCAGACTCGCTCACATTGTCGACGTTCGGATCTTGCGACCGCATTTGGGGATTGTCAGTCCAACGGTAACCGGCTGTATATTTGAAGGAGTGGGTAAGCCAAGAAAAGATCTTCGGTGTAAAATTGGCGCTGATGTTTTGATTGCGCGACAGCGGGTCGCCGGGCGTTAATGTTGAGACTGCCTTTGTCCAGCTGCTTTCACGCATATCGTAGGTCTGGGCCTGAGAGTAATCGAATGAGAGGGCGTCAAAAGGTTTGAAAGATGTGTTTACATTGCGCGAGAGATTGGCAGTGTAGACATTGCTTTCTACGCCGCCTCTGGTTTCAGATCCCCTGGTCGTTTCATTGCCATCCATACGAAATGAGACGCGGGAGGGCAGATAGTAGAACTTGATCCGGGAAAGCCTTTTCAAAAGTCCGTATTCACCCATCCACTTAAACGGCTGGATGAAATGTGTCGTCCCGAAATTCAGATTGTAACTGAACGATCCTTTGTACCCGGTGTTACTGGAATACTTCATCTGTGACGTGCTCTGATCAGTCCGAATGTAGTTGAAGCCTCCGCGGACGGGATCCAGCAGATAGCGGAGAAAGATGTTCCGCGATTTTGTTCGTTTCGAGAATGTGGCATTGAGTCCCTTTTTCTCGTTTTCAGTGCGGATCTCCTGTAATATTGAGTCGGGCGCCGTCCGCTTGTTGACGAGAATATCACTGCCCGGCATGTATTTGGGCGTCATCAGGCTTTTGGAGTAGTTGGCCGATACCGGCAGGGAGATGCCCCAGGATGTCGGCAGGAGCTTGTTGAGGTCTGCAGACATATTCATGCTGCCAGCCATGGTGTTGGATCCGTGGCCGAACCGCTCGTTGACCGTGTGAAAGTCGGCGTCCTGTTTGTTAAATTCCCCGTTGAACGTGATGAAATCAGACAGTTTGATGTTGGCCCTGGCCCGCATGGCCATGCCCTTTTCCTTGCGGACGTCAGAGAGTCGCAATTCGTTGATCCAGATTTGACCTGTGAACGGGAAGGGCGCTTTATTCTGAACGCCCAGGGTGAGCCACCGGATGTTGGTGAGGGAGGGTTCGCCCACAACGGAGATGATGTGCCCGTTATCCTGCACTTCCGAGATGGTGTCAGCTCCGGCGGATTGCATGGCCAGTTTGAGCCGGCTGAGCGTCTCAAACGAAACTTCGATATTGTTCCGTTCGTCCCACCCAGGGTAGACGTGAAGACGTACTTCGTAGTAATGTTTGTTCTGGGTGTCTGATCCCCATTTTAAAAAGAAGTCCACCGAGTCTCCGGGCAGCATGGTATGGTCCGCTTCACCTCCGTGAACAAACATCTTCAATGTTTTGTAATGGATGAGATTTTCGCCCTGGTAAAACTGTTTTTCAGCGATGCCCGTGGCGTCGGGATTCAGCCCGTCCATTCTAATAACCAGAGACTGTTCGTTGGACCGAATGCGGTAGACGGGATCGATGACGCCCTCAACGCCAGGCGGCGCGACATATTCTGGATTGTCGAAGGTGTTAATGACATCGATGGTCATGGTTGAGTCATCGGACGTATTAAAAGCGATTGTGTCGTTGGCAGACACGCCGCGCAATTTCCACTCATTGCCGACCAGGCTAACCTGGGCGATGGAGATGTAGATCGAATCCTGTCCTGCAGGCAGGGACTGAGTGTCCACACTGTCGATCCACAAACGGGCAAACTCGATGCGCGACCAGTCGGGATTGCCCACGATGTTCGACGGTTCGGACAGAGGAAGCCGATACAAACGCCATCCTGCATCATTGCCCTTGCCACCGGAGATGAAAGCCGTATCGGGATGTGTCTTTTCCAGTGAAAAACTGAATCCAAAATAATCGTTGTTCAGATCCACATCGCCGTTGCCGTTGATGTCTTCGGTGTCGGGGTAGATGGCCACGCCGTCTTTACGGTTGTTTTCCGTGCCGTCCACACTGGACCGGTTGGTGAAGTAGGTATTCCTGTCGGGATAATCATAATCGTCGTAGCTCCAGGGCTCCTCAAATTCCTTTGTCCCGTTGTGATTGATGTCCCAAAAGTCATAGGGTGATGCTTCTCCGTTTGTGACTGTGGCCGGTTCGTGGGGATGAAACGGCCGAGGTGGATCTTTGCCGAAGATGCCGTCGATGCCGGTGTCTTCATCCTCATCCAACAGCTCGTTGCGGATACCGCCGGCCCGGCGTTTGTCTTCTGTGTCGTACTGGCGGTTGGGGATCACATCCTCCGAGACGTATCCCAGATCCACATGCAGCCGTCCGTGATCGCCCTGAACCCAGATTTCAAGAAACCGGCTGTCCGTCTGATTGGCGTATCCGGAAGAAAGCGCTGTCTGGATACCGCCCCACGCCTGACGCGAGTCGGGCAGCGACGGATCGGGCTTGAAGAACATACTGAGCACGTGCTGATGGGTGTTGCCGCCCATGTTGGTGGTGACCGGGCGGTCAGGCCAGATCTCCTGAATGGGCACCATCAGATAGGGATTGAACCAGATGAGCCGGCCTTTTTTCTGGAGGTCCATCGGCTGACCACCCATGATGGGCGATGAGGCGGGTTTCCAGCTGGTGCGAATGACGCCCAGATTGATGGTCCGTTTGGCAGATTCAAAGTCGTCCAGGTAGGCTACGCCCTGGTCGTCCCCGGTCTCCCGATTGTTCAGCGTGTTCGGATTGGGAATCACCTGGGCGATCTCTCCCTCAAAGCTCACGCTGGACGGGGCCGAGACATTGAGCAGAGGGATGGCGTCCAGCGCCCTGGTGATGAAGCTCGGACGAAAGTTGAGGGACGTGTTGACGTCCCAGACCAGATTGTTCATGGGGGCGTCTCTGCCGACACGGATGCGCCGGTCGATGGTGCGCTGATTCATGTAGAGCAGGGTTCCGCCGATGAACGACCGGTTGCCGCCGTCTTCCCACAGACCATATTCCGCCCGAACGCCCATGAGCGATTTCTTGTCCACGGCCATGAGGCGCTGCGATTCGTAGTTGATTTCCACATTGGCATCGGGCTGGGTGGCGGCTTCGTTGAGAACAGTGAGCTGTCCCGAAAAATAGTCGATTGTGTAGTCGATCCCCTTCTGAAGCCGGCTGCCGTTCAGCATGACTTCTTCGGTGCCCTCTATCACGTTCATGCCCAGCGAGTAGCTGGGACTCTGTTTAGATGACTTGACTTCGATGTAAAACTTACTCTGCTGGCGGATGTAACTTGTGTTGGTCGTGTCGTAGATCGACCGCGTCCACAGATTTTCGGGAAGAAGAGAATTACCGGTCGGATTAAACGGCGTCAGATCGGGGAAATGCAGTTCGCCCTTGGCCAGACTGATGATATTGGGATCAAAGTCGATGACATTGTCCGGCGTCGGATTTCCGTAAGGGTCCGTTTTATCGAGCCCGAATATATTGAGGAAGGAACGGGGTTCACCCTCAATTTCAATGGACTCCCTGGGATCTCCGGAAGGCGGCTTGTAGTAGATCTTGATTTCCGTTCCCTCTTTGTCAAAACCTCTGCCGCCCAGAGAATAGACGTGCTTCCATTCCAGGTTCCAGGTCTGGTCCGTGGGCCGGGGCGTCCGCGGTTTGATAATCTTGAAAAAATTGGTGGCAGCCGTATCGGCCTGCAGCGTACCGTAAGTATGCCCGGTGCTGTCGCGATAGGCCACGGCCAGGACTTCGCTCTCTTGCAGCGACAAATTCATCTCGATGTATCCCAAAGCTGGATCGACATAATATTCCGAGGGATCGAGACGGACAAAGTAGCCCTTGTAGCTTTCGAGACTCGATCCCGATGTATCGGGATCGGACGGATCAAGCACGGCCCATCCGCGGATCACATTGGTCTTGGTTTCGTAATTGTAATCCGATTTGTAGACCTGGATGTCGGTGATGTAATGGTCTAGAGCGAAACCGTGGATTCCGTTCCTGAATTCGTCCCAGTACTGGGTTCTATAGAAATTTTCGAGGTAATAATAGGTGGAACGTTTGTATTCGTAATCCTGAATTTTCAGGGTTTCATCTTTTTTACCGCCAGTGAGCGTCAGCTTGTTTTTCTGGCCTTTCTCCATGCTGGCGATGGCCGTGATGCCAAGCTTGCCGATTTTCATTTCGGTCTTGAGTCCGAACAGGCCGGAGTTTTTAGCGCTGAATGTGACGAAGCGGGTGGAGGGCAGTGACAGCGCAACATTTCCGGCCTCGATGCTCTGGATGATACCGTCTTCGTCGCTGGAGTAGTTGAGCTTGACGGCGTTTTCGAATTCAAAGGGGCGTTCGCTGTCCTGGTCCACGAAGATTGACACATTTTCGCCGATCTTGCCCTCGACCTTGAAGCGTTGGGTCTGCTTCATCTGAAAGCTGGTGTTGGGCGCCCGGTTGATGGCTGACTTGAGCTGGCTTCGTTTCTCGTTTCGCATCCGGCCGTCGATGCTGATGTCTCCTCTCACCGTCAAGCTGAGCGTTTCACCCCCGAACACACGGCGAAAAGCTTCACTCCGAATCCGCCCCGTTTCAAATCGGATGCCGCCGCGGCCCGCTCCGCGAGCACGTCTCGGCTGAATGTGAGAGGAGGTATAATCGGTCCACATGTCCAGCATGAGCTTGTCTGACCGCTTCGTGAGAAATTCCTGAAGCGTGAGGCGTTGCGGAGGCAAGATGTCATACGTTCCCATGCGTTGTGAAATGGTGACCATTTGACCAGTCGAGTCCAGCTCGGCCTTGTGAGACATGAACATGGGATAGCGGAGACTGGACCGTGTGAATGGGTCAGACAGGGTGAGTTGAAGTTTCGGACGGGAGTAGGCGAGGGGTGCAAACACGGATTTCGTCTGAGGCAGACGAATGCCGATTTGCGCGTTAAGACGGGCACATGCCAACAAAAAAAAGATCGAAAAGGCCGTGAAAATGGGATGGCGTTTCGATCCTGTCATCTTGAAGAAAGACATTCATTTCCGATACGTTAAACCACGACCAATATCAGTTTTTCGATAGGCAATCCTTTTTAATTTAAACTGGAACGATGTTCAAAATACAATATTCCTTTTTGAATTGCAAGGAGAAAATAGTATTATATATCAGGTTTCTTTCACGCGTTGATTACGGTCCGGTCAATATATTGAAGAAAAGCATACGACCAAAGTCCATGAGGTCATAGCTATTCCCCATACAGATGGAACAGAAGCGACAAATAGATCTTGCAAAAATTGAGCCATTGGTTTATATTGTGTCGAGTTTAATTGGAGGCGTCTCCATTCCATGAAACTGGTGACGCGTTACATCCTTTGGGAACATTTGGGACCTTTCCTTTTCGGGATGGCCACCATCACATCCGTTTTCCTTCTGAATCTGGTGTTCCGTGATTTGGACCGGCTTTTGGGCAAGGGGCTACCCGCCGGCGTTGTGATTGAATTTTTCGTTCTCAACCTCGCCTGGATCGTGGCGCTGGCTGTGCCGATGTCCGTCCTCATCGCCACGCTCATGGCTTTTGGCCGGCTTTCGGCCGATCATGAGATGACCGCTCTCAAGGCGGGAGGGATTCATTTTTACAGATTGATGGCGCCGGTTCTGTTGATGGCCGGATTGCTGG
>CAZDVF010000182.1:0-5832 GCA_964508725.1 uncultured bacterium
TAGAGAACACCCATCCACGAAAGTCAGTTGTTCAAGGGCTGAAACGGCATCAACGCACTATCCTTTTCTCAGTGACCGGTGTGGTTATCGCCGGCGTGACGGCTGTATACCTTTTCTACGGCGCGCACCTGTTCCGTGATCCACTTGCCGCACTTGCGCCTGTTTCGACACAGGATAATACACCCATTGAAACAATTCAATCCGATACGTCGGAAACTGTTTTCTTCACAATCCAGGCTGCGGGCCTGAAAGACAGCTGGTTTGAGGTGCATGTCGACAGCAGCGAAGGAGAGACGGTTTATCTGGAGCGGGGACAAAAAAGGACGTGGCGTGCCACAGAGTCGGTCGCTGTTCGACTGGAAGACTTGCGATCCGTACGACTTGCCAGGAACGAGACTCCCCTTGAATGGCCCATCAACGATACGACTGCGGGTGTGGATCTCTGGATTGGAGCTGCAGGCTCGATCCGCTACAACATCCGGAAGCCGGTAAAGAAAGCTGAACCTGAATCCAAAGAGATTGAATCCTCTGTTGTATTAACCGGTTTTGTTGATGAATCTGATCTGATCAGACAGATCCCCCTTTACGGACATCGGCGCGATCAGTACCAGCCCAACTCCATTATCATATCTCAAATTGAGCGGCTTGATCCCAAGCTGAGTGTTCTCTGTTTTTTCGGGTCGTGGGATGATCTTTCACAGGAGGTGTTGCCGCCCATTTTTCGAATCCTCAAGGTCGGTTATTTGCCGGGTGTCCGCCTGAGTTTGATCGGCGTGGGACGGGAACTGGAAGACACCACTGGTCTGGCCCGTCTGCACACCATCCAGGGCATCCCCACAGTCGTGTTTCTCTATCAGGGGCAGGAACTGGGGCGTCTTGTGGGACGTCCCGACGAACGTATCGAGGCCCGATTTCTCGCTATTGCCGAGCGGGCCGGTCTCATACAAGGTCATGCAGATGAAAACCCAAACGATACCCTTCGCTAAAATGGCCGGCACTGGCAATGACTTCATTGTCATCGACAACCGGCAGTGTCGATTTTCTGGCGAAGAAACCGAACTTTTCGCCCGTCTTTGCGCACGCCGGATTTCCGTGGGCGCTGACGGTGTTATGCTGATATCCGGTGGAGATGGCAAACCGGTCCACATGCGGATTTTCAACAGTGATGGACGTAAGACCACGATGTGCGGTAACGGTGCGCGATGCGCCGCTTTCTTCGCACGTTGGAAGAACTTTGTCCCCGCGGACGCATTCATCCTTCAAACGGCTGTTGGCCCACATCCTGTTCGTGTCGACGGGTTGCACGTCGAATTGCAGATGCGCCCTCCCAGGGATTTCAGACGTGAGCTGGGTGTGGTCAACGAGCAGGATCTCACGGAAGGCGGCTTCATTGACACGGGCGTTCCGCATCTTGTTCTGTTCACGCCGGATGTTGAAAGTATTGACCTGTCGGTTCTTGGTAGAATGTATCGGCATCATCCTTTTTTCTCCGATGGCGTCAATGTGAATATCGTCCAGCTTCTGGGAGAGAGCCAGATCCGTGTCAGGACCTACGAACGGGGAGTTGAGGGTGAGACCTTGTCGTGCGGCACAGGGAGCGTGGCCTCAGCTTTGGTGGCATCGGCTGTTCACGGACTGTCTTCTCCAGTCCAGGTGGACACCTGCGGCGGTGTACTCTCAGTTCGATTTGATTCCGGGTGGCATGATGTCTGGTTGTCCGGGCTTGTGTCGATGGTTTATGAGGGAGCGTTTTCCATCGAAACAGATTAACCGTCAGTCCATGCGGACTGAAACAATGAATTTCCAATCCTCTCCATTATATTGAATTAACACAACAGTTGGGATGATGATGCGTCATATCCTCGTCGACGGATACAACCTTATTTTTCAGTTCCCGGAACTGCGCAAGCTTCTCGAACGCGATCTGGAAGCCGCCCGGACAGGACTTCTTGATCGATTATCCGAATATGCGTTAAGAGAGGAGGCAGAGATTGTTGTTGTCTTTGACGGCGATGACCGTTTGGCCGGTCCATCGGAGAGCCGCGACGGCGTGCGGGTACTATTTTCCACCCTGCCGGAAAAGGCCGATCCTGTCATCAAACGCATGATCGACGATGTGCCGGAAAATGCTGCGCCGGATGTCATCACCTCGGACCTGGAGATTGTCCGTTATGCTGAAATCAATGGGATGCGTGTTATTTCATCCCACAAGTTCGCCCGGCAAATGGGTGACAGTTCGTGGATTGAAACAGAGAGAAAATTCAATCAAACCATGCCCAGCGATGAACTGGATGAGTGGATGAATCTGTTTGATCCGGGTAACAGGGAGCGGCAATCCGGTCAGTCCGAAGGAAAAGGAATGGATGATGAGCAGCACTGACTTCAGCGAAGCCTATGCACGTTCTTTGGATCAGAGCGATCCCCTGCGCGATTTCCGGGACCGTTTTTACATTCCCGATGAGACCGTCTACATGGACGGCAACTCCCTAGGGCTTCTCTCCAGAGCGTCGGAGACCGCATTGCTCCGCGTTCTCGATGAGTGGAAGACTTTAGCCATAGACGGTTGGCTCTCTGCGCGTCACCCCTGGTTTCATTTTGCGGAGCGACTCGGAGAGATGGCCTCGACATTAGTCGGAGCTGAACCGGACGAGGTCGTAGCTACAGGCACGACGACGGTCAACATCCATGCGCTGGTCAGCACGTTTTTTCGTCCAGACGCAAAGCGCAACAAGATCCTCGCTGACAGCCTCAACTTCCCCACAGACCTCTACGCGCTACAGGGTCAGCTCAAGCTGCGCGGGCTCGATCCGCAAACCCATTTGGTGCTGATACCCAGCGGGGACGGGCGCATTCTCGATGAACAAAGAATCATCGAGCTGATGACCGACGATGTGGCGCTGATTTTTCTGCCATCAGTCCTCTACCGCAGCGGCCAGCTTTTGGATATCCCCTTACTGACCTCGGAAGCACACAAGCGATCCATCCCCGTCGGATATGACTGCTCCCATTCCGTAGGCGCTGTGCCGCACCGGTTTGATGCATGTGGTGTCGATTTCGCCTTGTGGTGCAGCTACAAGTACCTCAACAGCGGCCCTGGCGCTACAGCCTTCGTCTATGTGAATCGGCGTCACTTTGACCGCGAACCGGGACTGGCCGGCTGGTTTGGGTACGTCAAGGAGAAACAATTTGACATGCTGCCCGATTTCCGGCATCAACCGAACGCAGGTGGATGGCAGATCTCGTCGCCGGGCATTCTCGGATTGGCGCCGCTGGAGGGTTCCATCGAGATCATACAGGAAGCCGGCATCGAGGCGATCCGTGCCAAGTCTCAGAAACTGACGTCGTATTTGATCGATCTGGCGGACGCCGAACTGTCCGACCCGCCGTATGCTTTTTCCGTCGGAACGCCCGGAGATCCGGACAAGCGGAGCGGGCACGTTGCCCTGGAGCGAGATGAGGATGCCTGGCGTATCTGCCAGGCCCTGAAGAAGCGCAGCGTGGTTCCCGATTTTCGGCCGCCAAATGTGATCCGCATCGCGCCAGTGGCGTTGTACAACACGTTCCATGAGGTTTGGAAAGTGGTGCAACATCTCAAAGAGATTGTAGACAATCATGAGTACGAAGCGTTTGATGCTGAGCGGACGGGGATCACGTGAGAGGGAAGCGTGCGATCAAACTGCCCGCGTTCCACATTCCGATTGGGTGTTGTTGGGAGACGTCCTGCCAGGGCGTCTCGACAAACCAAAGAGATTGCTTCGTCCCGAAGGATCGGGACTTCGCAAAGACAAACAGCCTCCTGCGGATCTCGACCCAATAGTCCGACAGGGGCACGGCGTGCCGTGTCACTGCAATTTGATCCAATTGTGACCTGATCGTGTGAATTTTTCCCGATTCCATTCCCAGATTTCTGCTTTCATACGAAAGCGTCGTCCTCTCGGTCTTTCATCGTTTGAACTGACCATCCATGAAGAGGCTGTGCTTCAGATTTTTCGCCTGCTGTCCAAAGATCCATCCGGCGCACTGCTGCCCTACCAACATCATCCTGTTGTTGAAGATTCTTTCCGTGTCAAACAGGAATCTTTTATTCAATTTTCAGCGATCATTCGGTACCATTCCTTGTTACTTGCGTGGGCCCTCTTGTTCCACGACATTGCCAAAGGACGCCTGCCGGGTCCGCATCCGCAGCGGAGTTACGAGGTGGTGAAGGAATGCATGGACAAGATCGCAGAACTTAGCCTGGAGTTGTCAGCCACAGATGCGGATCGGATGCAGTGGCTCATCCGGTATCACGATCTGCTGGGGAATATCTACACGGGCGAGCGCGCGCCGAATTTTCTTCTGGACATTCTGTCCGATCTGGATGAGAACGAGCGACATTTGCGCATCCGACTGCTACAGTTCGTGACACTGTGCGACATGCTGGGCATGGATGGGGGGAGATACCTGACGGAACCGAAAGTGCGTTTCTGGTTATCGCTGTCGGAGGACACATTCGTCCATGCGTTGCAAGATGATTTGTTCTCCTACCGCATACGACGATGGGCCGGCGATCTGCTGGGTCGAGAGGATGCAACAAAGGCAGAGGCGCTGCGTTTCCGTCTGGGACAGACACAGCAAATCCAACTTGTCGAACAAGTGTTTGGCCCGGTCACCGGTTACATCCAATACGGCTTCTATCTGTTTTCAGCATTGTCCGCCGAGGGTGTCGAAGATCTGGCTGACCTGCTGTCAACCATTGCGCAATTTGTGATCCAGGTTGTTGACGGCACATGTTATTCAATTCGATTTATACCTTACCGTCCGTGGGATGTTTCCACGGAGTCCATTCTCAAAATGTATCGAGAGAAGATCCGTTCGGATTCGCTGAGATTGGAATACGATATGAAGACCTCAGAACTGAAGGTTTTTTGATTGATATTTCAGGTGGACTATCTCATTCACCCCGGGGTGATATACTATGTGTCTAGCAGGTTTGTGGCGTGTACACCCAGGAGACGCCTCCACTTGGGCGAAGCATACTTCGCTCCTAAAACATAGCCCTACGACAGGTTGAGGCGGCGTAGGCGCAGGGAGTTGGTAACGACTGAGACGGAGCTCATGGACATGGCCGCAGCTGCGAAGACTGGTTTAAGCAGGATTCCAAAGAAAGGGTAGAGAATCCCGGCAGCGAGAGGAATCCCAATGACATTGTAAATGAAAGCCCAGAAGAGGTTTTGTTTGATGGTCCGTAAAGTACGTCGTGATAGGTGGATGGCGCGAAGGATTCCGTGCAGATCGCCCAGCATGAGGGTCATGTCCGCGGTTTCCATGGCCACGTCAGTGCCTGTGCCCAGCGCAATCCCCACATCAGCCTGTGCCAGCGCAGGCGCGTCGTTGATGCCGTCGCCCACCATGGCGATAACCTTTCCCTCCTCCTGAAGCGCTTTGACCGCATCGGCCTTGCCGTCGGGCCGGACGTCAGCCATGACCTGGTTGACACCGGCGAGCTTGCCGATGGCCTCGCCGGTCCGGCGGCTGTCTCCAGTGAGGAGGATGACTTCCAAATCCATGCGCCGGAGTTCTGAAACAACATCCGCTGCATTCTCCTTCAAGGTGTCGGCGATGGCCAGAAGACCGGCGGGCTTGCCGTCCACAGCCACGAAGATGATGGTCTTTCCCTCTTGAGATAATCGATCCGATTCCATTGTCAGATTTTCCAGATCGATGTCCTGCTCCCGTATCCATTCCAAACCGCCAACGGCGATATGGTGAGCGTCAACATCTGCTTGAATGCCCTGTCCGGGAAGGGCTTGGAAATCCTTCGGGTCTTTTGGCTTGATGGACCGTTGAGAC
>CAZDVF010000183.1:0-5820 GCA_964508725.1 uncultured bacterium
GATGTTTTGGGACGCGGATATGTGGTTGTGGTGTCAGACAGCGGTATGACGTTGACAACCGAAATATTGCGTTGGGATAACCGCAACAGTCAAATTTTTTCGGATACCACTGTCATGGTTACAACAGCGCAGAACGACACACTCTACGGCAGAGGATTTGAATCCAATCCCGACCTGACACAGTGGACCATCCGTGAGCCGTGGGGTATTGCGGATCGCGGTGTGGATATCAAGAAGCTGGAACAGTCCTTTTCCCGGTCAGAGGTTGACACGTTAGCGTCGGTTGACTCAACAGGGCGGGAGATACGGTGAGACGAAATGGTCTGACATCCCGAACTTTTTGGACAGTCGCTGCGCCTGTCCTTTTTCTCCTGACAGTTCGAGGATCTGCGCAGACTGTTCCGGAACGGCTGCGTCTGGTTCACGCCGACAGCTTGATCGGAACGGTTGAGAACGGCGCTGTTGTGCAGGAACTACGCGGACATGTGGATCTGATTCAGGGTGACGCCAGGGTACGTTGCCAGCGGGCAAAGTGGTGGCGGCAGGAAAACAGGGCAATCCTGTTACAGTCTGTGGAGATCTTCGACGGCAGGCGAACGCTTCATGCTGATCGCGTCGATTACGACGGCCAGGCAGGAGAGCAGACGGCCACAGGGAATGTCCGTATCGTCAGCGGCTCGCGATTGCTCAGCGCCCGTCGGGTTCAGTATTTTCGCGATACAGAACAAGCCTTTGCCGAAGGTGATGTGGTCGTCGTTGATTCGGCGGAACACGTGACGCTTTCCGGTGATCGGGGAACCTATTCGAAAAACCTGGATTACGGGAAGATTGAGGGACGGACACACTGCATCAAAACCGACACCACATCCGGTGAGCAGCTGATTGTATCGGCCTCGACGCTGGAGTCGTGGAATGGAGCAAAACGCATTGTGGCAACCGACAGCGTCGAGATTGTGAAAGCGGACTGGCGAGCCGCTTGCCGGACTGCCGAGTACCTTTCCGACCATGAGATGCTCATTCTGCGCCAGACACCGGTGGTCTGGTACCGTAATCAGCAGATGCATGGCGACTCCATCGACATCAAGCTGGATCAGATTCGGTTTTCGGGTGGCTTGATCAGAGGAGGCGCCCGTATCGTTTCACGCGACTCAACCATCCAAGATCAGCTTGACGGTCAGCAGATTGCTTTTGAAACGCAATACACAGATGTTGATACGCTGCTGATCATCACTGTTGACCGGCAGGCAAGCAGTCTTTACCACGTCTATGACGAGACTGAAGTAGATCAGGGTGTCAATTCTGTGACAGGTGACCAAATTGTGTTGACGTTCCGCGGAGATCTATTGGACAATGTGCTGGTGCGTAGTGATCCGGGGCAGTGCACCGGTCTGTTCACACCTCTTGAAGATGAAAAACGTATAGCGCGTCCCCTGGCTCCTCAATCCAAACCACCGTCCAACCAGACGGGAGAACGTGTGTGGAAACCCTGAGTTCTGAAAAACTGGTCAAGATTTACCGAGGACGCCGGGTTGTAGACGATGTCTCAATCTCTGTCGATCGGGGAGAAATCGTTGGTTTGCTGGGGCCCAACGGCGCCGGCAAGACCACCACGTTCTACATGATCACAGGGATGATTCGTCCCAACAGAGGCTGTATTCTCTTCAACGGTGAAGATATATCCAGACAACCTATGTTCAAGCGGGCGCGGATGGGAATCGGTTATCTCTGCCAGGAACCGTCGGTTTTTCGTAAAATGACGGTCGAGCAAAATATTTTGGCCATCCTCGAGACACTCTCCTTGACTAAATCTCAGAGGATGGAGCGGCTCGCCCGGCTTTTGGATGAACTCAAGATCAGCCGCCTGGCTAAACAGAAGGCGTTTACCCTGTCGGGTGGTGAGCGGCGGCGCGTCGAGATTGCACGGGCGCTGGTGACCGATCCCAAATTTATTTTGCTTGACGAACCCTTCGCAGGTATTGATCCCATCGCTGTGGAAGATATTCAGGTTATTGTCCGCCATCTCAAAGACAAGGGGATCGGTGTGCTGATCACCGATCACAATGTCCATGAAACCCTCTCCATCACAGACCGTTCGTATCTGTTGTGTGAGGGAAAAATTTTGAAAACAGGCACATCCGAATTTTTAGCAAACGATGAAGAAGCCCGTAAAATTTACCTGGGCACCCAATTTAGACTGGATCGCTATTCAGAAGTTAAGGAGTAGACTAACCCGTTATGGTTCAGATGAGTCAAAGGATGGTCCTGCAGCAGAGACAAAGTCCGCAGCAGGTTCTTCTGTCCACCCTTCTCCAATTACCCGTTCTCAGGCTTGAACAACGCATCAAGCAGGAACTCGAGCTCAATCCTCTCCTCGAACTTGATCTGGAACTGGATGAGGAGATGGAAATGGAGATGAAGGAGCAGGACGATGATGAAGAGAACGACCTTGAAGAGACGGAGAAAGAAGTCGGTGAAGAGGAGATAGACTGGGAAGAGATCCTCAATGACGAGGATAATTATGAGGTCAGGGCTCCCAAAGAGCATATTGAAGATGAGATGGACAGACCGGAGCCTGCGCCCGTCACCCTCATGGACCATCTCTTCGAGCAACTCCATCTCGCGCCTCTGACAGCAGATGAGCGTCCCATCGGTGAGTACATTCTCTGGTGCATCAACGATGACGGGTATCTGGCATGTGAGCTGGATTACATTGCAGAGCATTTCAGCGTACCTTACGAGATGGTAGAGAGAGTCCTTTCCATCATCCACCGGTTTGATCCTGTCGGCATCGGGGCGCGGAATCTGCAGGAGTGCCTGTTGATTCAGCTTGAAGAGCAGGATCCTCAGGATGAGATGGCCATCCGCATGATCCGCGACTGTTTTGATGATTTTACGAACAGGAGGTACGAGAAAGTTGCGAAAAAGCTGGAAATCTCTCTTGAGGAAGTGAAGCGAATTATGGACCTTGCGTCGAAGCTCAATCCCAAACCTGGTGAGAGCTATGTTTCTGAGGCTGAAAACTATATTATACCCGATCTTATTGTCAGAAAGAACGGTGATGAATTTGAAATTATACTCAATGACTGGAATATCCCCAGACTGCGCATTAACGAATCGTACAAACAACTCCTGAAGAACAGGGATAAGGTGGGAAAAGAGACGCGCGATTACATCCGGCAGCGTCTTGAGTCGGCCCGGTGGCTCATCAATTCCATTTACCAGCGCCGATCCACCATCCAGCGGGTCATGGAGTCGATTCTCAGACACCAGCGGGAATTTTTTGATCTGGGCAAGGAGTTTCTCCGGCCCATGATTCTTAAAGATGTGGCTGACGATGTGTCGCTGGACATCTCGACTGTGAGCCGCGTGACCAGCGGCAAGTATGTGCAGACGGATTTCGGGGTGTTTGAACTGAAGTATTTTTTCAGTGAGCGGATGGAGACTGCCAGCGGCGTGGATGTGTCAAACAAGCTGATCAAGGACAGAATACGCCAAATCATTGACAAAGAAGATACGCGAAAACCGCTTAACGATCAGACCATTGCCGAGATGCTCAAGAAAGAGGGATTTTATGTCGCCCGCCGGACGGTAGCAAAATATCGCGAACAGATGATGATTCCGGTTGCGCGGCTGCGTCGTAAAATTTAAGTTGGATAATTTAGAACTATTTGATATAATAGAATTTAGCGTAAGAAATATTGACACGATGATATCCGCTTTCAGATTCCTCATTAGTAACATCATCGCAGGTTCAGTCGGTCCTATTTACTTCAAGTCCTCTGTGGTGAGAGTGAAGTTTCAACCGACCAAAAAGGAGGGAAGGTATGGCGCATTTAAAACGAACCATCACGATCGGAGGTGAGACCGTGGAGATTCCCGGTGTCATCAACGGGAAATCCATTGGTTTGGCTGTCGCCGTAATTTTTTTACTTGTTATTCTGGCGGGATCAATTTATCAGATTGGTCCTGAAGAAATGGGAGTGATCATGCGGTTCGGTCAGTTTGTCCGCACGACTGATCCCGGATTACATATGAAAATCCCTCTGGGTATCGAGGAGCTTCGCAAGGTGCCTGTCCAGCGACAGCTTAAGATGGAGTTCGGATTTCGCACGGTCCAGCCTGGCATCCGCACCGAATACCGGGCGACGGACGAGACCCGTAGAGAGTCGATGATGCTGACCGGTGATTTGAATGTCGCCCTCGTCGAGTGGAGCGTCCAGTATAAAATCAAAGATCCATACAACTATCTCTTCAAGTTCCGGGACGCCAGCAATACGTTTCGATACATGAACGAAGCGGTGGTTCGGCGGATTATCGGCGACAATTCCGTGGATGAAGTGATCACAATTGGTCGTGAGCGTATCGCCTTTACAGCCAAACAGGAATTACAGGATCTCTGCGATGCCTACGAAATTGGCATTGATGTCGATCAGCTCATTTTTCAGGATGTCAATCCGCCAGACCCGGTCAAACCATCGTTCAATGAGGTGAACGAAGCCAATCAGGAAAAAGAGCGGAAGATCAACGAGGCCTGGTCTGAGTACAATCGGGAGATTCCCAAGGCCGAAGGCGTTGCCGAGCAGATGATTCGGGGAGCGGAGGGGTACTCTCTCGAACGGATCAACCGGGCTGAAGGTGACGCCGATCGCTACAAATCCATCTACCGTGAATACGCCCGAGCTCCCCTGGTCATGCGCAAGCGTCTCTATCTTGAGGCCATTAATGATGTTCTTCCCAAGATTCAAAAGAAAATCATTCTTGACGACAAGCAAGCCAATGTTCTCCCGCTGTTGAATCTGGGAGAGGAGGTGAAGAGATGAAAAAGACAACCAGACTTGCCTTACTGGCCGTGGGAGGGATTGTTTTAATCCTCTTCTTTTTCGATGTACTTTATATCGTATCTGAAACCAATCAGGTGATCATCACGCAATTCGGCGAGCCCATGGGCGGAACCGTCTCAAACCCGGGGCTCCATATCAAAGCGCCGATGATTCAGAAGGCCAATTATTTTGAGAAACGCTGGCTTGAATGGGATGGCGACGCAGAGGAGATCACGACAAAAGACAAGAAATTTATCTGGATCGACAGTTATGCCAGATGGCGTATATCTGATCCGCTCATCTTTTTTCAGCGGGTTAAGGATGAACGCGGGGCCCAGTCGCGCATTGACGACATCCTCGACGGCGCCACACGGAATACTGTAGCCAACTACGATCTCATCGAACTGGTCCGCACATCCAATCGCGAATTCGAACTGTCCGAAGAGAGCGCCATTCTGGATGTTCCCACAGAAGCGCTAAAAGTTGAAGCGGGCCGTGATATGATTTCACAACTTATTCTCGAAAAGGCATCTCAGATTACACCCGAGTTTGGTGTTGAATTAAAGGATTTGAAAATCAAGAGGCTCAATTATACCAACAAAGTACAGGATAAAGTTTTCGACAGGATGATTGCCGAGCGGCAACGCATTGCAGCCAAGTACCGGAGTGAAGGCGACGGCGAGAGCGCGCGCATCCGCGGCCAGAAAGAGCGTGAACTGAAACGCATTGAATCGGGTGCGTATAAAACGGCGCAAGAACTCATGGGCAAGGCTGATGGTCAGGCGGCCCGGATTTACGCTGCCGCGTATAATCTTGATCCTGAATTTTACTCGTTTTTGAAAACACTTGATACCTACAGAACAACAATTGACAGCAATACAACACTGCTCATGAGCACAGATTCAGAGTATTTTAAATATTTTAAAAGGTCCGATAGATGAACACGATGAACTCCTTTCATGCCACCACGATTTTAGGTTTGAAGAAGGGCGGTACGGTC
>CAZDVF010000184.1:0-5780 GCA_964508725.1 uncultured bacterium
CTTGTTGAGACCCACCGGTTGAGCGTCAAGCAAGCAGAGACATTTTCAAGGCGGACAGAAGGGAGTTTAGGGTATAATCCAATTCGCCTGAAACTGGAAGGCCCGCGTGAGAATGTGCTCAATTATCTGGAGGCTGTTAAGGGGATGACAGGGAACTTCATAATTTCAAAAATAACTATCGCTCCCCTGGTCATTTCAGATTTTCAGGCACGGCAAGTGAAACTGGTTCTCGAATGCAAGGTTGCCACTGGTTAACGTGGAGTCGATCCCAAAGCGGGCGATGATGTCTCCTGCTAAAACAGATCAAATCGAAGCAGGTCGCCTCTTAGCGGGCGACCTTTTCCTTGACATAATTGTCTGGTTATTGCTTGTAACGTGTGACAACAATTTAAGAATGTCAACATGGCTTTGTCCTGTAGGGCACAATATTTTGATCAGAGCAACCTTGTCGAGATAATGCTATGCGCATTATTGCTGGTTCGGTTCGAGGTAGAAAACTGCACAGCCCAAAGGGCCTCAGTTTTCGGCCAGCCACAGGACGTGTCAAAGAGTTTATTTTTTCAGTTGTGGGTAGCGCTATTGACGGCGCCCGCGTACTCGATCTGTTTTCTGGAACCGGAGCTCTTGGGCTTGAAGCCCTTAGCCGAGGGGCGGCATCGAGCGATTTTATCGAAGCCTCTGCAAAGCAAATTGATCTGATCAAGCGAAACGTAGCTCTCTGCGGATTTGAGAAGAACACCCGGATCGTGCGCAGTGATGTGTTTTCGTTTTTACGGAAGATGCAGGTGGAGGGCCGCTCTTACGATCTGATTTTGGCGGATCCGCCTTTTCGAGCGATGTTGAGAGAGCGCATTGCGAAAGCCATTGACAGCAGTCGTGCACTCCAATCCCAAGGGTGGGCATTGATCGAACATGAACGTCACGATACCGATGGCGAGTCTCACGGACTGATCCTTCTCAGGCAGCGTCAATTTGGCCATTGTGTCGTATCAATCTACGGACGTGATAATGAAAAATCGGACAGCAATCTATCCCGGCACATTTGATCCTATCACCAACGGACACCTTGATATTATACAACGGGCTGCTGTCTTGTTCGATCACATTGTGATCACAGTATCTACGAATCCGAACAAGACCACTCTGTTTTCACTTCAAGAGCGCCGTCACCTTATTGAACAAACTGTCTCCGATCTACCATGTGTTGAAGTGGATACGCTCGACGGTCTGTTAGTCCAATATGCTAAAAAAAAAGGCGCATCTGTTCTGATCAGGGGATTACGTGCCGTATCGGATTTTGAATATGAATTTCAAATGGCGCTCATGAACCGAAAGTTATCTCCTCTTCTTGAGACCGTTTTTTTAATGCCCAGCGAAGAATACACCTATATCAATTCCTCTATTGTAAAGGAAGTCGCCCGTTTGGGCGGAAGGATCGACTGTTTTATCCCTGCTGTTGTGGCTGAGGCCTTGAAAGCCAAAGTCTCGCCGACGGCCCCCTAAGAACACATCCACTCAAGGAGACAAGAGAATGGAACTGTTGGAACAAATTCGATTGAAAGCCGCTGCCCTGAACAAGCATATTGTCCTTCCCGAAGGTAACGACGACAGAATAATACAGGCTGCTGCGAAACTCCGTCAAGGATCCATCTGCCAGGTGACACTGCTGGGTCCATCCGAATCGCTGAACGAAAAAGCAAAACAACTGAACGTTTCTTTGAATGGTGTCAATGTTATCGATCCAGGTACTTCGGAACTGTTGGACCGGTACAGCAAGCAATTTTGTACACAGCGAAAGCATAAAGGAATCTCGGAAGAACAGGCCTTGGCGGCAGTGAAGCAGTCATTGTTTTTCGGTGCCATGATGGTCAGCGAGGGAGACGCTGATGGAAGTGTGGCCGGTGCAGTCAACACCACGGGAGATGTGCTCAGGGCCGGAATCCAATGCATTGGTCTGGCGGAAAATATCTCGATTGTCTCGAGCATTTTCATGATGATTGTTCCCGATTGGCCGCACTCTCTGACATACGCGGATTGTGCTGTGGTACCCGATCCTGATCCTGAACAGCTGGCCAGCATTGCTATTGCGTCTGCTCAGACACACCAAAAGATAACGGGTGATGAGCCGGTGGTGGCCATGCTCTCATTTTCCACCTACGGAAGCGCCAGCCATCCCCTCGTTGATAAAGTTCGAGAAGCCACACGTCTTGTGAAAGAGAAAGCGCCCGATCTCAAGGTCGATGGTGAACTGCAAGTCGATGCGGCCATCATCCCGGCCATTGGATCCAAAAAGGCACCGAACAGTTCCGTTGCAGGCAAGGCTAATGTCCTGATTTATCCCAATCTCGATGCCGGGAATATCGGGTATAAATTGACGCAGCGTCTGGCCAAAGCCGAGGCCATCGGTCCCATCATACAGGGATTGCGCAAGCCGGCAAACGATCTGTCGCGAGGATGCAGTGTTGATGACATCGTCAATGTGGCCGCGATCTGTTCTCTATTATCGTAGTAACGAAGTATTAATGGCGAGGGGTGAATCCTGAAATGTGTCCTTCAGGACATGCCTCGCCGTTTGCCATTGGGGGATTCCTTCCGAAGTGCGATGATAATCCCCCTGTACAATTCGGTACGAGTCACATCCAAGTTGTTCCAATTTATATCATATCTTTAAAGTGGTTAAAATGGCCCGAATCAATCTGAGCGATAACATTCATTGCAGAAGCCGGCAACTTTACCTCCAAACCAACACCCTGGAGGAAGAGAGCAAAATTGTTTCAACGCTCTTCGACGGGGGACGGGTTTTACGGAAAGTGGAAACCCCATACGATGCCTGCATTCCGGATGACCGTCTGAGCCGTTTGGTTGAAACTTTCCACAGGGAGAACCAATCGGCAATCAGTTTACTCTTTGAAATTTCAACGCGGATCAAGACGGTCCGTCATATCCGCAGTCTGGTTACACTCGGCAGGCAATTCCTCCGGTGGAATTTACTTGACGAGACCATCAGCGAGTTACAACTGGCCATTCAGTATGACGCAACTTGCGGCGAAGCGTATTACTATCTGGGTGAGGCGTACTTGCGCAGAGGCGGTGTGGATGAGGCAATTCAAATCCTGAAAAAAGGAATTGAAGTGGCGCCGGATTATGCTGATCTTCAATACCGTTTGGGGAAGGCCCATCATGCTGCTGGTGAGTTCGATCAGGCCCTGAAGTTATTCGATCGGGCACTCGAAATCAATCCGGAATATGAGGAGCCCCATTTTGCCAAAGCACTTTGTTTGGTTGAAATGATGGCTGCAGAGTGGGATGAATCAGGATCATCGGATCAGGATGTGCGCTTTGAAAGAGTCAAGGACAATCTCAGCCGCGTGGCAGCCAAATCGTCCCGATTTCGAATTCCCGCTTTTGAAGAAGCCATGCGGCAGCTCCATCGCAGGCACATCACGAAAACGCTGGACCTCATGCGTCAGGTGGAACGTGACCTTCCTAAAATGATCGATCTTGATTTTCACGACATATTTTATTTAAATGTGCTTTACGGAGAACGGGGACGGGACAGAAAGGCGGTGGATGTTTATATCGCCCAACTCGAGGCCCTGATCCGGAAGCATCCCACCTATGCCGATCTGCAGAACATGCTGGGGGTCGCGTGTCTCATCCAGTGCCGGAACGTGTTCAACCGGTCTCTGCGTCACTTTCAAAAGGCGTGCGACTTGAATCCTGATTTTGAACGGGCGCAATCCAACCTGAAACTGGCCAAAAATGACGGAAAGGGACTCTTGATTCTTTTACGCGCCTTGCTGAAGTGACTGATCGGAATTTGACCGTTTTTACAGGAACATGGCGTGTTAAATCCCTTTCCTACAAAATTGTCGCCACCTTTTTCCCTTTTGATTACAGTAAGTTAGAGACCTTCCTTAAATCAGTGTATCATCTTGGTATACAATTTGCGTATTGGACGCAAGCTGGGCCGTATTGAAGCATAGTGATGTGGTCCGGCTTTGTTCAAACGTTATTCATCAACAGGACGTGATCCATTGCATCTCAGAAAGTTATCACTGTTTTTATTGCTTTTTGCAGGACCCGTCTGGGCGCAAAACATCGCTCCGTTCGACGTCAATCCTGTCAACTCCACGGTTGGGGTGACCACCAATCACGCGATGTCTGTGACACTCACGACGACATGGCCTGCCAATGGCTGGATGGTGTTTGACTATCCCGCCGGATTTGATGTTTCGGGCGTTACATTTGCTTCTCCTGATGTTGATGGAACATGGACGTACACATATGACAATCCCAATCAACGTGTGATTGTCCAGCGTGTCGGAGATGGCACTGATATCGTGGCACCTGGTCCGTTTGATACGATCGATTTGACACTGTCACAGGTTGTGAATCCGACATCCGCCCAAAGCTTCACTATCGATGTGGAGACCCAGCAGAACGGCGGCGCGACCATCGAGACGGGCACATCCAATGCCTTTACACTTGTCCACGACGTGCTTGCCGATTTTAACATGAGCGCTGTCACGCCGCAGATCGCAGGGACCGCGTATCCTCTCACTGTCTCAGGAGCCGCAGATCAGTACAGCAATCCCTGGTCCGGGACAGTGGTTGTCGATACAGTCAGTGGCGGTGGTGATTCGCCTGGTGGTGATCCACCCACTTTGAACAATATAACTGTCTCCAGCGGGGTGGGTTCAGCGTATCAGACTCTGACTCGAGCGGTTCCTACGGTGTTCCGCGGCACAGCAGACGGATACTCTGACACATCAAACAGCATCGACGTCAATCCCGATTCTGTCGCCGTGTTTCAGTTGTCGGCCGGCTCGGCGCAAACCGCCGGTGCAGCGTTTCTGCTTTCCGTCACAGGAGCAGTCGATCAGTGGGGAAATCCATGGCTTGGAACCGTGGTCGTTGATACGGTCAGCGGCGGCGGTGATTCGCCCGGGGGCAATCCATCTATTTTAAACAATATTGATGTGACAAGCGGATCGGGTTCAGCGTACCAGACTCTGACCCGCGCTGTTCCGACCGTCCTGCGTGGGACGGCGGACGGATTTTCAGATACCAGCGCTGTGACAGTTAGTTTTGCGGATCTCGCTGCTTTCACGATGAGTGGGATTCCGACCTCTGTTACTGCGGGTGCGGTCTTCTCATCCGCAGTAGATGTGACGGCGTCCGATCGATATGGTAACCAGAAGACGGATTACAACGGTCCTGTGTCCTGGGAATCCAGTGATGTGACACCCCACCAAGCCATTCTTCCAACGGATGACGGATCAAACTGGAACAGCGGCGTGAAATCCTTCACAGGCTTCACGCTCTACAACGGGCCGTCCCAGACCATCACGGTTCGGGACGGCAGCGTGAATGCAACAAGCGGTTTAATCACAGTGAATCCTGCCGGGCTCAGCACGTACACGCTGGGTTGTGGAGCTGTTCAGACAGCAGGTGTCCCTTTTCCGCTCACGATTACCGAAGCAGTCGATCCGTATGACAACGCCTGGAGCGGAACGGCTGCGGTCACGCTGACCAATGGGGGAGGAGACGCGCCCAACGGCGAGAGCGCCATTATCAATGATGTGGATGTGCGCAGCGGCACGGGCGTCGCGTATCAGACTTTGGTCCTGGCCGAACCGGATGTCGATTTCCAGGCTGTTGCAAATAGCGTGGTCCGCACTGTGTTCAATGTGCGGGTGGATCCCAACGACCTGTCTGACCTGGTCATTCGTGATGCGGCGAATGACGGGGGAAGCGAGGTCGTGGGCGACACCCTG
>CAZDVF010000185.1:0-5760 GCA_964508725.1 uncultured bacterium
TATAAAGTTCACCAGTCCATTAATTTTCGTATTGGATGCAGAAATTTCCCTGATTCTCCAGAATCCCAATGACGCAATGCCAAGCATTACCGCAGCAATAAAAAACAACGTGGCATAATTTATGGGGTAACCGTATTCTGACAACACAATTCTTGCAATAAAGGCTGACAGAAAAACAACTATACAGGATATAATCTGTTTGATAGAAAAAAATGACTTTCTCTTTTTCTGTAATACGGATTTCCCCAGAATATCAACATAATTGATGTTTGCAAAAGCACCGCTGAATGAAAACAAGACAATCAAAATAAAAATAACACAGATGATAAAAGGTTCACTGACATGAGATGAAAAATAAAACAACAGGGCCATTCCGGCCAAAGCAAAAATACGCGCGTTGATTCCTCCTAATAAGCACCCTTTCTTTGAAGTTTGATTATGTAAAAACGGAGCGAAAAAAAGCTGTGCAAAATTTCCTCCGCCCAACATAATCGCTGTCAATATTCCAACTTGAAGTGAACTGCCGCCCGCATCAATCATCATGGCCGGAATAATAGTGTCTACATCCATGAAATTCTTGGCCAGCGCAAGAAAGACCGCGTGCCATAAGAAAGCATAATAATTGTTTTTTGATGTGTGTTCGTTTAATTCCACTGGAAATATCTATTCGATATCATGAGTCATTATTCCTTTCAATATTTTTAGTGATAATTCTTCTCCCCGGCCCGCACCTCGACTTTAAGCCAGTTCTCAGGAGGCACAAGGGGACAAGCATAATCTTTACTGTATGCACACCACGGATTGTACGCCCTGTTAAAATCGAGAATCCATTTCCCTTCAGAAATCTGATGCTTCTCTGTTTCAAGATCAAGGTACCGACCTGCTCCATAGGTTTCTTTACCGCTGGTCGCGTCCCGAAAAGGAACAAACAGCCTGTCCTCCTGTGGGTCACTTTTATAAGCCTGAAGCGTACAATCCTTACCACTTATCTTGAATCGAAACTCTCCCCATCTAAGAAACTCCCGCTCATTACCCTTGGTGTCTTCTATCCTTAATCTATCTTTCTTCTCATGTTCCCGAAGTTGACATTCGAATCGATAGTCCGGATCAAGAGAATAATGGTTAAGCCCCTTGAATGTCTGGCGTTCATCTAGTGATAACGGTGATTGAGAATGCATTTTGAAAAATCTATCCTTTTCTTCAAGCTCTAAGCTGATACGTTCTTTCCATTCGGAAATTTTCATGATCAAGCCTCCTAAAATATATCGATCGCTCTCGCAAGAGCGGCTTTTCCTCTATAGTCAGGTAATAACAATGGGGCCCGCCGTTCTGTTTTTATCCCAGCAGATTTGAGTTTTTGAATGTATTTTTCTACATGTTTTAAACCCAACTTTCCTATGTTTACCCCTTTTTTCACGTACTCTGCTGAATGCATTCCCGACCGTCTGCCAAACACCATACAATCAAGCGTCGAGTTTCCCATCAATCGATTCTTGCCATGCACGCCTCCGGAAATTTCACCCGCTACAAACAAACCCTTTACATTGGTAGAGCCTTTTGGATCTGTTTCCACGCCGCCATTTTGATAATGAAGGGTCGGGAAAACCAGCACAGGGTCCTTGATCATATCAATACCAAACCGGTTGAACATCCTGACCATTGCAGGAAATGCTTTTTCCGTGCTTCCTTTTCCATTGATCATGTCGATAAGCGGCGTGTCCAGCCAGATGCCCTGCATACCCGTAGGGGTAGTGATACCGTTGTTTCGGATGTAGCATTCCCGGATGAAAGAAGCGGCCTCCACATCGCGCGGCTCCAAGGGGAACACAAACTCATCCCCATCCTCATTCACTGGCTGAGCGCCACTCGTCCTTAATTTCTCAGTCAACAGAAGACCGATAATCTGCTGCGGATAGGCGGCGCCTGTAGGATGGTATTGAACCGTATCGGTATCCCGCAATCTTGCTCCTGTTCTGTAAGCCATGACAGGACCATCATAGGTTGCTCCGTAATGGTTGGTCGTCGGGAATCCCCGAATATGAAGTCTGCCGAAACCGCCCGTGGCCAGAATCGTGGCCTTTGCCTTCACGATTTTATATTCCTCTGTTTCCATATTCCACAATAGAGCTCCAACCACTTTATTCTCTTCGTCTGTGAGGAGTTCAATCGCAGGATAAAATTCGAGGACCGGAATGTTTCGATTCCTGAACTCATCCCTCAGCACCCGAAGTTCTTCCATGCCGGTGTAGTCAGAACAGGCATGCATTCTTCTCCTCGAAGTCCCGCCACCCGTCAACTCTACAAAAGTTCCATCATCGTTTTTATCGAATATGGCGCCAAGCTCTTCAAGCCAATGTATCACGCCAGGCGCATCTTCCACCAGCCTTCTCACGACATCAGGTTTATTCGTAAAATGGCCGCCGCCTATGGCATCGATATAATGAAGCACGGGAGAATCATTGGGCCTGTCAGCGGCCTGGGTTCCACCCTGGGCCATCATTGAATTGGCATCGCCGTGGCGCAGTTTGTTTGTAAGCAATATCCTGTCAGCAGGAATGCCATGATCATTGGCGAGAAGCGCGGCGCTGGTTCCACCGAGACCGCCTCCAATGATCAAAATATCTGTTTCATAATCTACTTGACTCAGATCAATATTGTCAGGTTCAATCAGTGGATATGCCTCAATTAAATCAGCCACTTCATTGGGGATAATATCTCCGCGATTGGGACCTATTTTTAACGTTCTTTTGCCGCCAGGCGCATAATCCGGATGGCAAAGATTGAGGATATCCTCTCTTTCCTGCGGTGTCATCTGGGGAAGTAATTTTCCTATTCTTTTCGCACGTGTATTCTCAACAAGCTTGATCGATGCACGCATATATTCTGGATATCCACCGATAAATTTAAGTTCGGCCATGCTCAAGCCTCCTCAATAAACTTCTCTTGTATTTTGCTGCTCTGTATAAATGCCTTGAAGCTCATCCATACTCAGACCCATCACACGATCAAATTCTTCGTCGAACTTGCCTTTCTTGATTTCTCTCACTCTTTTCTCCACATGCTTTTCTCTGGGAGTTCCATATCTGCCGTACATCCTCCTTGCAAACTGGGCCATATGGTACTGCACAATTTCTGCGGGGCATCTAATTGCACAGAGCCCGCATTGAATACACTCAAACGAACCCTCTGCAACAGCTTTAAAATCTCCCTTCAGTGCAGCCTGGACGTAATCCATCACCTGAAGGTCCTGCGGGCAGCTCTTTGTGCAGGTGTTACAACTCACACATCGGGCGATC
Source organism: uncultured bacterium (assembly GCA_964508725.1). GTDB lineage: Bacteria > Zhuqueibacterota > QNDG01 > QNDG01 > DSAB01 > CAZDVF01. The sequence continues at coordinate 3,297 of CAZDVF010000185.1, forward strand.
TCAGGAAAATATTTCAACAGCACCGAAGACTCATATTTTTCTTTCTTAATGTTGCACAAGGGCTTCTCCGCGGGAGAAAAGGGTATCTGGACGAGAAACATCCCATCTTCAACCCGTGTCTGGCAAGCCATAGCAGTCTGAAGTTTGTATTCACCTTTCTTTCGAAATACAGTGGAACAAGCACCGCAAAAGCCGGCCCTGCAGCCACAGCTTCGCATCAATCTATAGCCTGCATACTCAATAGCCTGCATAATCGTCAGGTCGGCAGGGACGTCATAGGCCTTGCCCATGATATGAATTTCTACCCAGTGTTTGATATCTTTTCCATCAACGCCTGTAATCACTGCCTTGCTTGCTTCTCTCACACGGTCCATTACACTTATTTTCTTTTCAGCCATAACCTTTCCTCACTTTAAAAGATCTGTTTATTTTAATAATGGTCGTGGATCTATATAATTTTGGTCGAAACCGTAAACCTTCTCTTCCAATCCAAAAGCAAGCGCCATCAATTGGGTAAAGTACAACACAGGCATTGGCTCAAATTCAGGATGTCTTTCCATGACTTCTTTCTGCCTGTCCGCAAGGTTAAACATACAAAGCGGACAACTTGTCGTCACGCACTCGGCTCCCTCTTTTCTCGCACGAGAAAGAATATCGTATGCAAGCTCGGCAACTGCATACTTATCCCGTACCGTCTGATAACTACCGCAGCATCTGGTCTTGAATGGATTGTTAATAGCTTCCGCGCCAAGAGCCACAAGAAGGTCGGATTGAATTGTAGGATCTTCAGGATCATCTATTCCTATCTCTTTGGGTCGCAGCATCAGACAGCCATAATAAGGAGCAACCTTTAATCCCGCAAGTGGTCGCTTCACCTTTTCGTTGACTTTGTCAAATCCGATGTCCCTGAGCAATTCTAAAAAGTGGACCACTTCCACTTTACCATTGTAATCTTTTTCCAGATACATAAAGTTGTTTATTTTTTCCAGCTCTTCCGGGTTTTCCATCACCCGCAAATGAGACCGTTTTAACACATTAAAACACATAGAACATAATGCGACCAATCTGTACTCATCCTTTAGCTCACCATTCTCATTCATCTCTTCTACCCGTACAAGATCACGTATGGGAGCAAGATGGTGCATTAAATCATCACTGGTGAGAGAAGAAACCGTTCCGCAGCAATTCCACCGTGGAAGCTCAACCAGGTCGATGCCCATGGATCCAGCCACTGCCAGAGCGGACGTCTCAAAATTTTTCGCAGTTGTCTTGAGTGTGCATCCTGGGAAATAGGGTATCTTTATCCCGTTAGAGAGATTAGGTTTTTCAAAAGATTCATTCAATTTTTGACTATGATTGTCTCTAACGGGGTTCACCCCTTCTTTATCATTTTCTCTTACGGGGTTCATCTTCTATCCTGTAAATTTACGACCGCCACTTACCATGGCAATCTGTGGAAGCCGCTCGATTTCATCATCCGGTATGTTTTTTATATCGATGTAATCGACAGCTTGTCTCAGTTTGACCTGCCTTAATGCTTCGGCAACTCTCGATAAATCCAGTCCGCGTGGACATCTTACCGTGCACGCGAAACAAGAAGCACATATCCACATGGCTTTTGATTCCATCACTTCCTTCCGTCCAAGCTGAACCATTCGCATCATCTCTGAGGGAGTAATATCCATCTCACCCACCATGGGGCAGCTTCCCGAACAGGTCCCGCATTGATCACATCGTGTTATGATCTGATCACTGAGTTCACTGATCTTGTTCAAAAAATCCACATTTTCCGAAGTAATCACTATTTTATTGGCCATCATTTTACCCAAACAATTTTTTGTCTGTGTCCTTGTTTAAACGTTGCAATTTTTCAGAAGGGATTGGACCCAACTTTCCAACAAAGTTTGCCAAACCGTTTATGTTCTCGACAAATCCCGTTAACATGACGGTGACAAATTCAACAAGACGTATTCGATCTCCATCGATCTTGTCATCCTCCAGGATATCCTTAACCCTGGAGATATTTAATTTTATTGTCGACACACTGTGAGGATATGGATTGGATTTTTCTTCGCTTTCACCCAGGAGAATTCCATCTGCCCCAAGCGCAAAAGCCTGCAGCATCAGCTTTGGTGAAACCCGACTGCAACTGGGGACTCTGAGTATTCTGGAATCAAGGGAATAAGACATCTTTGCCGTCCCCACATTGTCGGCCAGTCGGTATCCTGTCATATCATCTGTAAAAACCAGAACACGAACTTCACTCTCTTTTTTATTCTCAAGAGCAGCTTTGACCTGAGCAAGCATTTGCTCGTTTGTGTAACAATGGAGATCCAGAGCATCCTTTGGACAGGAAGCAATGCAGCTACCACATCCTTTGCAGAGAGCCTCATTAATTTCTGTGACCTTCGGGGAGAGAGATTTGCCGGTGCCCTTCTCGCGAGGGGAAAGTGATATGGCATTA
>CAZDVF010000186.1:0-5754 GCA_964508725.1 uncultured bacterium
CAGGCACTCGCTTTTTTCCTTCCGTATTTCTCCGTGTTATTAGTGGGCAATGTTTTGATCATTCATCCGGCTTTTTTCTCAATCCGATCCACTCTTTTTTCTAATCTTTTCAGTCCGGATTTGATTGCAATCTGCTCAACTTTCAGAATTTCCGTTTGCTTCACCTGGGCATCCATGCCGTTCAAAATCAATTTGACATTTTCTTTTATTTCCTTTACATCCTTTCCCAAACCATGAAACCGCTTGTCAACCTGCTCAAACCGCTGATCAACCTGCTCAAACCGCTGATCGACTTGCTCGAAACGTTGGTTCACTTGCTCGAAACGTTTGTCCACTTGCTCAAAACGTTTGTCCACTTGCTCAAAACGTTTGTCCACTTGCTCAAAACGTTGGTCCACTTGCTCGAAACGTTTGTCCACTTGCTCAAAACGTTGGTTCATTTGGCTTTTTGTCGGCACTTCATTCATGACATATTCAGCCAGCTTGTCGATTTTTCCATCGACTTCCGCACGTGTCGGCAATTGACGCATCACATAGTCGGCCAATTTTTCCAGCAAATCATGAGTCTTTTTCAAGGTCGGTTCAGACATGGTTTTTTCCTCAACGTCACTTTCAATCTGCTTCTGTCAGGTAACAAATCAGTATCCCATCCCTCATGCTCCGCGCATGCGTCGATACGCATCAGGACCAAGACCGTCGGATTTGTCCTGACTTACCAATCTTCCTTAAGCATTTAGGCTAAACGCTTCTCACTTGATGATTTTTCTTTCCGCGTTCCATCCCTCTTCCATGCCCGCTGTATTGCAATCAAACTCTGTAGATGCTCATCTTGAGCACGGTCAACATCTTTCGAGGGCAGGTGATCCATTGAAGCGTAGAGTTCTCGAAACTGCCGTGCGGTTTGTTGCGGCGTCAAGTTCCGCTTGTACGCCGCCTCCCAGAGATTGAAAACCTCCATTCTCCGTGCCATCCGCTTATAGGGATTATCCTTCATTCCGCCACCGTCTCAATCGAACAATCATTTCGGAACGGTCCAGAAAACCGGCCAGATCGGATCCGTGGTGCAAAATGTAGTCCCAATCCAGAGTCTTCCGATGCATGTGAACCAGAGTTTCAATATCCATCCAGTCCTTGTTGCGCGTGGAAACCACCTTTTGGACAATCAAGTCTTCCAGAGTGCATACGCGCATTTCCGTATCGAGATAATGGACGAATCGGCTGCGGTTGATCGCTTCCAGCTCAAAGGGCAATTCCGCGATAACCATATCTACCCTGACACCTTCCACATCCACAGGCAGAACGCCGGTCTCCTCGATAAACTTCGCAGGTTCAGAAGGAACAATGTTGCCGACCTCGGCTATATTCTTGATAAATGACGGGATTTCATCTTGGTTTATCAGGACTTTCACATCAACATCAAATGTGAGCCGGGGGTTCCCGTAATAACTGTTGGCCACACCGCCGAAAATCATGTATGCGATATCGTGCGATTTGAACCAGCCGCAAATCCGTCGCAGCGATTTTGTCAGCGCATCCAATGGTTCTCGTCAACAATCGTTTTATCATGGAGAGACAGCCGTTTCATACACACTCTATCCCTGCATCCGCTGATACGCATCAGGATTGAGACCCAAAGCCGCCTGGATGATCTGCTCTATCGATCCGAACGGATGATCTGTCAGTGTGGAAGCCACACAGGTTTTCAAGCGGAGCAGCTCACGCAGAGCCTTCCGCCATTTGGGATCATCCGCCATATACTGCAAAAGGATCAGCGCCCGGTAGAGATGATTCCGCGAAGCGTTTAAATCCACATCATGCATACGCATGGCCTTTTCCAGATCACTCACCACATTCAGGATCTGAACGTCTCTGGGGAAATGCCTGTAACGGGCTTCCAGTCCGCTATACCAGTCTTTCATCCAAACCAATAATGTTTGTTCGATGTCAGCCTTGACTCTTCTGTGGACGATCTAATATTCTCTCCGGGCACAGCTCCGCCCTCTCAGTCCCATGAACTGTCTGGACCAAGCGGGCAAACAACAACGTATTTGATGGATCTTATCTCAAGTCAAGCAGTCGGACAGAGCCAGATGCTGACGGATCAATTCCCGACTGGCTTCACATCTCTGGAATCGACATTGAATGAGATGCCCTGACGGATGGAATCGATGGTGATGATCAGTCTCCAGCGATTCTGAACCTGAATGAGACAGCCCTGCATGCCTGTGAGCGGCCCGCGAGCCACTTCAACCCGGTCGCCGACAGCAAAGTGATTACACGACTCCACCTGTGGCGCCTCTTTGAGAACGCGGCGAATGTTATCGATCTCATGATCACGAATCACCGCCGGCTGATGATTAAAAGAAACAAAACGGACAGCTCCATGCGTCTGAGCTGCATCGTAACGTTCTCTCGGTGTGCCATGGACGAAAACATAGCCTCGGAAGAGCGGTTCATCGATCAGCTTCTGACGGTCGCTCCATTGCCGTGAGACTTGCCGCACCGGCAGATAGCTTTCAATGCCGCGCTCAACAAGCTGCCGCTCGACTTTCTTCTCCCACCGCGGACGCGTATAGAGTGCGAACCAGGCTGCATTGTCGTTTTGTTTTTGGCAATCGGATTGATAAAACACGTGAGGCCCTCTCTCCCCTCGGATACCAAATACAACGATTTCATGTACAGCTATATTTGACTAATCGACTCATGACTCCAAAAAACGGATGAAAACAGAATACGTTCAGATGCGAAAAAAAGACATACTGATCCCATCTTCCTGTAAAGAATTTACATGATAATAAAGGGTTTATAGCATGGCAGAGTGCAATAATATAATAAATAAATCTGTTTTATCCAAGGGGAAAATCTTTTCATTGTCTCCTCAAGTGGCTCATGAAAGGGTGCCACTTGCGATCACTTTTTATAGATAGACGATTAATCCGGTCACAACCATATATAAAATGATATTGATTAAAATGGGCCTGTCTTTTAAGAAAATGCTTTCCGGGCTTCCACCTTCATTCTTTTGGTGGATCAAATAAAGATACCTGAAAATACCGTACAAGACAAACGGCGTTGTAAAAACCAGGTTGCGTGTGCCGAATTTCTCAATCGTCTCAGTTGACGTGGTGTAGAGCGTGTAGGCTATCACCGACGACGCTGTGACCACGGCCACCATCTGATCGAGCAGATACGGACTGTATTCGACCAGGATGCTGCGGTGCGTATCCGCCTGATCGCCCAGTAACATCAGCTCGTGCCGCCGTTTGCTGAATCCCAGAAAAAGGGCCAAAAACATCGTGCATACAAGAAGCCACGAAGAAATCGAAACACCGACAACAGCGGCGCCGGCTACAGCGCGGAGAACGAATCCCAACGAAATGATGATAATGTCGAGAATCACGACGCGCTTCAGACGGAACGTATAGACCAGCATGATCACTGCGTATGCCAATGCAATCCACCCGAAAGCTGACCGGAGAAGAAAAGCGCCCGACAGGGAAACAATGAAGAGGCCCACAGCCACAGCAGCAGCCGATGATGGAGCGATATGCCCTGAAGGAATCGGTCGTTTCGATTTGATGGGATGAACGCGATCCCGCTCTGCGTCAGCAATGTCATTGACAATATAGACAGCGCTGCTCAAAACGCAGAACGCACAAAAGGCCGCGGTAGATTCGAGAAACCTGCCCAAATCGAACAGGTTTTCGGAATAGATGAGTCCCGCGTAAATGATCAAATTCTTGATCCACTGTCTGGGACGAAGGAGTTGTACGTATTGCGCGATCATATCAGATAAAAAAACAGCTCCGTGGTCAATGAGGTCTTAAAGAAACTTTATTCCTGTTCGCCAGGACTGAACCCTGTCGATAGAGTCGAAAATGGAATCAGGTAAAATTGATGGGTTACGTTAAAGCCGGACTTCCTCTCCAGATCCGGCCGATTCATACAATCCGTTCACAATCCGCATGCTTCTCAGCGCTTCCGAACCGTCAACGATGGCTGTTTGCACGCCCTGAAAAACTTTCACGATATCCTGATACACAAACAAGTGATTCGGGCACGATCCCTGGTATAATCCCTCCTCGTACACATAGGGTGGAAACCCTTCGGGCACAACGGGTTTGGACATGTCACGCACCTCCCACGTCTCAATCTGATTCATGGCTGATCCGCCGAGTTTGATGCTGCCTGTCTCGCCCAAAATCGTGAGAGAACATTCCAGATTATGTGGATAGGTGTTGACCGTAAACTCGACAGAACCCAGAGCGCCAGAACGGAAATGGATCAATCCGAAAGCAGTGTCTTCCAGTTCAATATCGTGGCAAAAACAATCCGTTCGCCCAAATACAGCGTCCACATCACCGACCAGCCATTGCATGACATCGATGTAATGAATGCCCTGATTCAGGAGTGTTCCGCCATCCAGATCCCGGGTCCCCCGCCAGTCCACCTGATCGAAATAGGCCTGGGGACGTGTCCAGCGAACCACAAGGCTCGCGTGATAGATGCGTCCCAGGTGGCCGGCTTCAATGGCCGACTTCACGACCCGAATAGCCGGATTGTACCGGACCTGCTTGACCGCAAAAAAGTGAACGCCCTTTGCCTCGGCCATACTGATCAGCTCCTCGGCATCACAATTACGAATCGTGACAGGCTTTTCGATCAGCACGTGTTTCTTCGCTTGAAAGCTTGCCCTGGCGATTTCGAAATGCGTCCCGTTTGGCGTGGCAATGGTCACCAGGTCGATATCATCGCAGGCCAGCAAATCAGCGTACGATGTAACCTTGCGCGCATTGTAAGTTTGTGCAAAATGATCGACTTTCTCTTCAACCACATCGCAGACAGCCGAAAGGTGCAGATCCTCGACATGCTGGATGGCTTCGGCATGCACGCGGGCGATCCGTCCGCACCCGATCAGACCAACCTGTTTGTTTTGTCGTTTCATATTCGTGACAGACAGCGCTGCATCAAACAACGCTTTTCTGAACCTTCTTCTTTTTATGTTTTCCATCACCATAGTAATAGTAGTGATAGTAATAATAGTAAGATCCGTACATGTGATCCACATTCACGGCGTTGACAAGAATACCAAACAGTTGCGCATTGACATTGTTCAGGAGGGTCTGGCTTCGCATTAAGGCGTCCTGTTTCGTGCTTCCCGACTTGGCCACCAGCATGACGCCGTCCAGTTTTGTAGCCATCACAGCCGCGTCTGTCACAGCAATGACCGGAGGCGTATCGAACAGAATAATACCGTACAATTCGTTCAACTTCGCGATAAGTGTATCCATCTGATTTGAACCCAATAGTTCCGACGGATTCGGCGGAAGCGTCCCTGACGTGAGCAGATCAAGATGCTCGATGCGCGTCGGCTTGACGGCTTCCTCAAGAGACGTCTTTCCGATAAGGACATTGGTGATCCCGTCGGTACGCGGTTGTCCGAAGATGCCGTGCAGGACAGGCCGTCTGAGATCCGTATCCACCAGTAGGGTTTTGGTCCCCATCTGGGCGAATGTGATGGCCAGGTTCGCAACTGAGGTCGACTTGCCTTCGCCAGGTCCGGAACTGGTGACCAGAACAGTGCGAATGGGACGATCAATCTTGGTGTATTGTATGTTTGTCCGCAGCGTGCGATAGGCCTCGGATATGGGCGACTTGGGCGCAAAATGGGTTACCAGGCGCGACTCGATCTGCGAAATCTCGCCATCGGGCGTTTTCAGATGCTTGCCGACCTTCTGCGGCGTAATAAAAGGA
>CAZDVF010000187.1:0-5752 GCA_964508725.1 uncultured bacterium
CCAAACACCTATTTTAGGATGAATCAGGATGGATTTTATCAGAAACGGAGTTGCCATGACGCGTCGGCACGGTTTGGTCCTCGTTATGCTCGGAGTGATGTTGGTCCAGTGCACAAAGGATGAGCCTATCGTGGCCCGGATCGGCGCCAAAGAGGTCATCACGCGCCAGGAATTCAGAGAGGAGCTGTTCCGGCGTCAGTCTCCCAAAGCCCTGGCGTCCTGGGACCTGTCCCAACTAAAGGCAACCCTTGATGCCATGATCGATGCATGGATTAAACGGATCGCCGCGTACGAGGCCGGGCTCGACACGGATTCAACGGTCGTTGCCAAACTGGTTCCCGTCGAAAAGGAGGAGCTGTTACGGCAGCTCTGGCAGCACGAGATCGTCGACCGTCTGATCACTGAAGCTGATATCCGCCGGTTCTATGCGCACATGGGCAAAGAGTTCCTGGTCCGGTCGATACAGATTCCGCGCAAAGCCGCGGCGCAAGCCGACGCGCCTGATTCGGCCCGCGTTCTGGCCGATGAGATCCTCACACAGATCCGAAAGGGGGAGGCCTTTCTTTCTGTTGCCCAGCGATACACCGGAAGCAGTGACAACCAGGTTCAGCTCATGCCTGGCCGTTCCATGACATGGACAAGCAACAGCGATCCAGTCTTGACCGCTGTTTTCTCCCTCAACACGGGAGACGTTTCGGACGTGCTTGCCGTCAAGGGGGATTATAATATTTTTCACGTGGAGGAAATCCGACATACCGAAAAGAAGCCCTACTCCGATACACGATCCGAGATTCGCCAGACCTTGATTCAGGAGAACGGGAACAGGTTGAATCAAGAGGCGTCCGATTACTGGAAGCGCATCCAGCAAGAGAACGGCGTACAATACTCTGAAGACGGATTACGCACACTGGAAGAGTGGTTGAAAACCAATGGGCAATCCACGCGAAACGGACTGCTTGAAGCGATCCGCTCCATGCAATCCGATATCAAGGATGCAGTGATTTTGCGATACAATGACGAGGCTGTCCGCGGCAAAGATTTGGGCGCCATCATTGGGGAGCTGCCTATCCAAGCAAGAATTCCTATAAATCAGCCAGGTGTATTACGGTCCAGCATTCTCGAGAACTGGATCATGGGCAAATTGCTTGGGAATGAAGCGCGCAAAAGGGGACTTCACAAAACCGAGTCTTATCTTCAGGCGGTCAGACGAGTGCGCGATCAGGAGGTCGTCAATCTTTTAATGATTCGTGAAATCTATGGCACTATAGATTTTTCCGACAGCGACATTCAATCCTACTTCCAAAAAAATCATGACAAGTATGACATCCCTGAAAAAGTGAAAATCCAGGAAGTCATGGTCAAGGATGAGGAACTGGCCCATCAGATTCTTGCGTGGGCCCGGGATGGGCGCGATTTTTCAGAGCTGGCCCGAAACTACACTGAACGGGCCGGGTACAAAACCAAAGATGGTGTGATCAGTCCCTTCAGCCGGGAACAGTGGAGTGAAGTGAGTGCGGCAGCTTTCGGTTTGAAGGTTGGTGAGATAACGGGTCCAATTCCATTGGGGAACCCAGAAGGGTTCTCGGTGATTAAACTGCTGGAGCGAATCCCCATGCAACCGGTGAAGCTGGATGATGTACGGATCCGTGTGATTCAGAACATGACCAATGAGATCCGTAAAGAACGTGAGGCCGCATGGTTGAAACAGAAGCGAGAGGCATACGGTGTCCAAATATATGAGAATGTATTGAGAGGTACTTTTGTCGATTCGAAATAAACGGGTGAGACAGGCCTTACGGATATATTTCCTTCTTCTACTGACGATTGCGTGTCAGCGCGGTCCGTCTGACGATGCTGTTGTCGCACGTGTCGGGAATGCTGTGCTAACCAAAGATTTGCTGAAGCGAAAGCTTGAATGGGAAGGAATGCGGGAAGACCAGGAATTCGCATTCGTCGAGCGTTGGATCAATCGGGAACTCCTCTATCAGGAAGCCAAACGCATGGGGCTGGATCAGACTGAAGAGCTACAGTGGGAGATGGAGCTGGTGGAAAAAGAGTTTCTCACTCAGCGGCTTCTCGATCGGACATTTGCGCAGAAAATCCAAATTACCGACGAGGAAGTCGCGTCCCACTATGAAAAGTACCGTGAAGAATTTCAGGTCGAGGAGGACGAAGTCCGCGCTTTGCACATTTTGACTGAAACGCAGGAAGAGGCCAACGCAGCGCGGCAAGAGGTGTTAGCGGGAAGAGATTTCGGAAAAGTGGCCGAAGAACGGTCTTCCGGCATTTTCCGTGACATGGGTGGTGATATGGGGTACGTCCAAAGAGGGGATGTGATCCCCGAGGTCGAACGGATTCTCTTCCGTTTGCAAGAGGGGGGGGTGTCACAGGTTTTCCGAAGCAATTACGGCTATCACCTGATCAAGGTTATTAAAAAAAGGTCACGGGGATCCATTAAGGATCTGGATGATATCCGGAATGAGATCATTCAGCGCATCCGTGTGAACAAGGAGCGGGCTGTATACTACGACCTGCTCTACCAACTTCAGAATAAAACCAAGATTGATGTGGCCGTCCCGCGGGACAGCGTTTTGACGCATGCAAATCCGCTGAGTGACGACCCCAACGGGAGTTAACTGTTGTGATCAAAAAACTGATTGTCCTGGGATGGGTTGTCATCCTCCCACTTTTCGCGGCTGGCCAGGATGTTTTGGACGGTGTCGTGGCTATTGTCGGGGATGAAATTATCCTTCGGTCTGAATTGTTGCAAGTGGCGCAAGTCTATGCGATTCAGATGGGCCTCAATCTACGCACCCAGACAGAGGAGGTGGAGAAGTTAAAAGGTGAGATTTTACAGAATCTCATCCATGAAAAAGTGTATCTTTCCCGAGCCGGTATAGATTCCATCGAAGTGACTGACCAGCAGGTTGAAGCCGCCCTGGATGGACGCATTCAGGAAATGGTGCGACGTCTCGGCTCGCAGGAAAAGGTGGAAGAGTCGTTTGGTGCGCCTATCCAAAAGATCAAGCGGGATTACAGGGATGACATCCGAAAACAGTTAATTGTCCAGGGCGTCCAGCAGAACAGACTCAAAGATGTGACCGTCTCACGACATGATGTTGAAACGTTTTTCTCGGCGATGAAGGACAGCCTCCCAGAGCAACAGGCTATGGCCCACCTGCGGCATATCCTCATGCTGGTCAAGCCTGGTGGTGCGGCCAAACAACGCGCTGTGTTGCGGATGCGTGAGATTCAGGAGATGCTGAAGGGTGGCGCCGACTTTGAAGAACTGGCCAAACAGTATTCTGAAGATCCCGGTTCGGCAAAACGAGGCGGTAATTTGGGATTCGTGGAACGGGGCATGCTGTTTCAATCATTTGAGGAAGTCGCCTTTCAACTGGAGCCGGGACAAGTCTCTGACATCGTTGAAACGCCGGTTGGGCTGCATCTCATTCAGCTCGTCGAAAAGCGGGGAGACAAGGCCAGCATGCGTCACATTCTGATTCGTGTCGAGGCTGCTGCTGCTGATGAAATAGCCCTTGTTGATACACTGAATCATATTCGGGAGCGGGTGATGTCGGGTGAAGCTTTTGAAACGCTGGCTCAAACCTATTCCGACGATGAATCGACCAAAGAACAGGGTGGAGACCTGGGCTGGCTTCCCCTTGAGCAGATGCAGGTTGAGGCCTTTAAAACAGCGGTGGACTCGATGGAGGTCGGAGAGGTCAGCGCGCCGTTTAAAACCCAGTTTGGTTACCATATCGTTTTGCTTGAGGGAAAACGGGGAGCCCGGCCCATCAATCTGCAAGATGACTGGATTCAGATCCAGGAATGGGCCTTGAATCAAAAACGACAGAAAGTATTGGATGCATGGGTTAAAGAAATTGAAAAGGATGTCTACATTGAGATCAAAGACGATCTTTTGAAATAGCGTCCAATTGCCCGACTGCATCTTTTTATTCATCCCCTTCGCGTTTTCGTTGTAGCGTTTCCATGTTTGGCGGTTAGGTCACAGGTGTTTAGTTAAACGGGCCAATCCATCCTGATGAGCAATCCAATCCTTTTACATGGTTCATACAGGTCCAGCCAATAGGAGGATCATGTGATGACAGGATCTTCGTATCGTGCGCCGTGGGGAGGTCTGGTCATTGGGATCACCGTCCTGCTAAGCCTGTTTCTCATCGGGTTACCCTTGTATATCCATTTGTTTCAAACGGAACAGCGATCACTCTCATCCGTTTTGATCATCATACTCCCGCTGATCGTAATTGTCGCATCCCTCTTTTCCATCCGCTGTTACCAAATTGAAGCGGGCAGGCTCATTGTTGATCGATTTGTCCTATCACGAACATTCGAGCTTTCTGGATTACAGGCTGTTGAAGCGGATCCGCATGCCATGGCGTCAAGTATTCGAACGTTTGGCAACGGTGGTTTTTTCTCCTTTTCCGGATGGTTCAGAAACAAGAAGCTGGGCGCCTATCGGGCGTTTGCCACGGATTTTAAACGGGCGGTTGTGCTCCGTTTCCCAGACATGATTCTTGTGGTCACACCGGATGATCCAACGCGCTTCGTTGAGCAAATCCGATCCTTCGCAGGGCTTTCTTAATCTCAAAGGAGGCGAGATGATACAGATTCTGGTGTTGTATTATTCCCGAACCGGGAACACAAAAAAACTGGCTGAGGCCGTGGCCAGGGGTGTTGAAGAGGTGGAGGGCGTGACTGCTGTGTTGAAGTCCACATCCGATGTGAACAAGGAAGACTTTCTAGTTTGCCGGGGCATCATCGCTGGATCACCGGTCTATTTTGGATCGATGGCCGCAGAGCTGAAAACAATATTCGATTCGTTTATTTCTGTCCGCAAGAAGATGGAAAATAAAATCGGCGCTGCCTTTGCGACATCTGCTGATGCGACCGGTGGAAAAGAGACGACGATGTTTTCAATTCTGCAGGCGATGCTCATCTATGGAATGATCATTGTCGGTGATCCTATGTCTGCTACGGGCCATTATGGAGTCGCCGGTGTCGGCTCACCAAATGCTGAAGTCGAGGAAAATGGTGAGTTGATGGGTCGCAGAGTGGCTGAATTGGCCAAACGGTTATCCCCTGATTGACATTTATTATGATTAAAATATCCTTGATTTTCGTTTGAAAGCGTTGTATATTGCCGAAGTAATTAATCGTACACCGTTTTACGCCTTTGAGAACATTTTCCTTTGCTGTTGAGGTTGCACGACCGAACCAGCAAGGAGTCACAGCGCCTGTGTTTATTCGAAACGCGGCATTTTTCGAAAAGGCGAGAAGCTGGTTGTACAGGAGTTGTTGTTCAACAGGAAGGGAGAGCCATGGAAACTGGTACAGTGAAATGGTTCAACAGAACAAAGGGGTACGGATTTATTTCTCGGGAAGGCGGTGATGACGTCTTTGTGCATTTCAGCGCCATCGCAATGGATGGTTTCAAGACGCTAGATGAAGGCGATCAGGTTCAGTTTGAAGTCACCGAAGGACCGAAAGGCCTCCAGGCCGCGAACGTTGTGAAAGCTTAGTTGACGCAACAACAACGATAAACCCCCGTCAGATCGATCGAACGGGGGTTTTGTGTTTTCCACTTCTGAAGATTATTGTTTACAACATTGACAATGTGGATAAATATCGTTATCATTGCAAAGAAGTCAAGGTTAATCTATACGAATACTCCGATTTCGATCCGATTTTGGGCAAGGGATAATTGGTGACAGGCAACAGGAAAGCATAA
>CAZDVF010000188.1:0-5731 GCA_964508725.1 uncultured bacterium
GAATTCGGTGTAGAGGTGGACCAGCGCCTGGACGTGGTATCGCCCGGGCGGCAGGTCGGACAAACTGCTCAGAGGGAATCCCGGAACTGTTGCGTCAATCACAGCGGACTGGCCCGGCTCCAGGTTTTCGACATCCAAACCAAAAAAGGGGGAGCTGCGGGCGCGCCGGGTCTGAAAACGCGGTTCGGGATCGCCGGTCCGGCTGATCATGACAAAGATCCTGCCGGTCACAGTTTCCGGATGAATCGCTGCCGGAAAGGAAACGGAAAAACGGACTCCGGACGCATCCGGAGTCGCGCGGGCATCCCGATGCGTCCCGCTCGCCAGCACAACTGACGCGGAAAGTAATACGAGCAATCGAATAGTACGCTTCATCGTCGTATCCTACATGATATTCATTCAATTTGAGGACGGATATCCGGCTTAGTCTCCCACCCGGATCTTGACGCGCCTTGCGTCCTTGCCGCCGTGTTTCGAATCAACCGCGCATTCCACCCACCCTTCCGTTCCGTCAAGACGGACCAGGACGGCAATGCGCAGCATCTCATGAGCCTTGATGCGGAATTCAGTCACCTTGCCGCTGGCCACGATGCAGTCGTCTCTCGTGTAGAAGGGATCCAGCTTTGTATCTGACTTGGCTGGTGTGACCAGGGACACGTTATGTGATCCGGTCACGATGAGCTTGTCCTTGACAGCGCGTTCGAGCGCCACAGACCGGTCAGACGAGGTCGGATAGCCGCGATCGTTCTCGACCACAGCTTCCACCCAGAAGAGATCCCCTGCGACGGGATTGACATCAATCCGTGCAATTTCGACCTTGGGGAATTCGTTCGCGCAGGCCATGACGTACTGGGCGTTTTTGAGCGCCTCCTGTTCGATGTACCGGGAAGGGGGTGTGCGCGAAATGTGCTTCTTCACAGTGCCGCCGATCCAGACTTCGCCCAGATCGGGATGCGGCGTCTTGTGCGGAGTGATCCACCCTTCGCCGGCCAGTTCGATGTCGATCCACTTCAGCGTCTCTTCTTCAGAGACCCGGCCGTCGCCGTCTTCATCAGCGTCGAAAGCTGGGGAGCCCCACAGTTCCATGAGGTAAGCATAGGCGCCCAGCATGTAGTATGATGCGGCGTGCGCTTGCCCCATAAGGCCGCCAATCGTGCCGGTATAATTTTTCAGAATGCGCAGGCCCCTGTTCACCATTTCGATTTGGACAGTCATGTCTTCGGCGTATTTTTTATCCACTTCCCGGTCAGGCAGATAGGCGTATCTGTTTTCTTTCTTGAGGATGTCAACCTGCTGTTTCAGCTGCGCCTGAAAGCGCTCCCGCTCCTGGGGACTCTGCTTCTTGGCCGGAGGCGCCTGATACATGATCAGGCGTCCGGCATTGTGATAATGAAAAGCGGCGAAGATGTTGGGGTGCGCCAGTTGGAACTTGAACACATTCCGCGTGCAGTATTCGGACATGGGATAGGGATTCCCGGCGTTCAGGTTCCAGCCAAATGGATAGTTCCGGTTGGGATCGGGTCCCCCGATGTCGTCCTCGTTGATCAGCCCGTCGCCGTCGTTGTCATATCCTTCTTGCCCCACGCGGCGGAACCGTTTGACTTTCTCGTCGGGATCTTCGATATCCACGAACCGCCGGCCGTCAGCCGACAGCTTCAGCCCGCCCAGGGGATCTTCCACGTACATGACGGAAATCTCGCCGTCGCCGTCCACATCTTCGGTGCGGTCTTCGTCGTACAGCCCGTCGCCGTCGTTGTCTTCAGGCCGAAATGGCTCGCGCGGATTGTGCATTGAGTTGGGATGCGCCGCAAACGATTCATTGGCGTCCACGTTGAGTCCGGGCAGGATGTAGAACGTGCACCGGTTTACCAGGTTGTGGACGTATGCATCGTAGTCGTACCGGGTCAACAGATACCACATCAGGTAGAGGCTGCACGTGATGCCGTTCACCTCGTTGCCGTGCACAGCGCCGTCCACCCACATGGCCGGCTTGTCCGTATCCGGTCCTGCAGACCTGGCTGTGATGGTGATCAGATATTGTTCTCGCCCCATCCGTGTTTTGCCAATGCTCTGGACATCGGACAGGTGGGGATACTTCTTCTGGATGTCGAACATGATCTTGTTCCACTCGGCCACAGTGTAGTACCGCTTCCAGCTGACGGGGAAATCCAGCTCGCCGTGGGTTCCGCCAGGACTGTGCTGGAGCTTCTTCTGGGCGTAAGCAGGCGTCAGGCAGAGAAATATAAGGAGGATAATTCCCGCCGCACCGAGCAGCGAATCAAAAATGTGTTTGCGTTTCATGACATCCTCCTTGAATCAGTTGACAGACAGACGTTTCACAACCGTGCCGCCCTTTTGAGAGGACACGACAATTTTCAGCGGCGCGTTATCGCGGACAGCCACCAGCCAGCTCACATTGCGCTTCGGTCCGGAAGGCTTCTCTTTTTTTGCGTCACTCTTCTGTCGCTGCCGAAGCGGCCGGATCACCGTGGGCGCTCTTCTCCGGCGCATCCACTGCATTGATCTTTGTTCCGGCACATCAGGGCCCTTTTTGCCCTTGAGGCCCGGGATCGCCATCTGGCCGTCAAGCACGCCCAGTTTCTGAAACGGCGTGCCCTGCAGGAAAGTCACTTTCTCCCTGTCGCCGACAAGCCAGACCACATCCTCCCGAAGGCATGGCAATGTCGCACCCTTGGCCAGGTGTGTAGCCAGCGGCCCTTTATTTTCAATAACAGCCGTCACTTCGACAATCTTGACAGATCCTGCGGCGCCTTTCTTTTTGATGGTCACTTGATCGCCATTTTGCCTCACAACTTCTCCGCCACCGCTTGAGGAAGTGGAAAGCACTTTCGCCTTGGCGTCAGTGATCACGATCTCGGGCATGAGACCTGCACGGAACAACTCGAACTGCCAGTGTTTCTCGCACACGTTGACCAGCGGTTGTCCGGGCAGCGCGTTGTTGGTCCGGTACTGGGAAATCCATCCGCCGATCTCGCCGTCCCCCAGTTCGGGATGTTTATACGATTTCCAGGGGACAAAAAATTTGCCACCAAACGTGTCATCCTGATATTTGAGGAGAGCGCGCTGCTGTTGCACGCGGGCGTCCTTGCCTTCGAATTTCGGTATTTCATCCACATCGGCGCCGGGATTCCACAGTTCTGTTGTGACAGACCAGATGCCGTACTGCTTGTAGGCCCAGTCGGTTGCCATGCCGTACGAATACCGCCTGTCCTGTTTCTCATCATAGCTGACGCGCCAGCCACGAGGCAGCTCGTATCCCCGTTGAATGGCCCACTTGTTCCTGGAGGTTTTCTCCAGCTCCTCTTTCAATTTTGGAATGGAGTCAGGATTCCGCCAGGCTTCGGGGACCTCGTCACCGATAACCTCGAGATATTTCTTGCCCATGACAAGGTCGAGCACAGCCACATCCCGCGGATCGAGGCTGCTGTGCGGCGCCGTTCCCATGGGCCGGTAGGTAAATCCGCCGGCCGTGTGGTAGAATTGTGACATCAGGATGTTCCGGTGATTCGTGAAAAATTCGACCACAGCGTGCGATTCCGGCGCGGATGTCGGAAAGTCACCCGTGCCGCCTGCGAATCCATCATCTTTGAACCAGCCTTCAGGATAATTCCGGTTCAGATCGATGCCCGCTTCCGAATCTTCGCCCCGCTTGCCATCGCCGTCGTTGTCCTTGTCTTCTGTGATGACGGAATACCGAGGCTTGTCAGTGGCCTCATCTTTGCCGAGGCGGATCATGAGACGCGGATCCACGGTATCGATGATGTACTTGCCTTCGGGATCTTTGTAGCGAAACCGGGTAATCTTCCCGTCGCCATTGAGATCGTCAGGACCATCCTCGTTCACGCGGCCGTCGCCATCGTCATCTTTCTTCATGCTGTTGGCCCGCTGGGGGATGCCCCTTTCAACGCTGTTGTACACGCCGTCAGGATTGATCATGGGGCAAATGTAGAAGGTTTTAGAGTCTACCAGTTTGGTAATCTGATCGTCGGATCCGTATCCCGAAACCAGTTTGTCAATGATGTAGAGGCAGACTTCGGTTCCGGTGTACTCATTACCGTGAGTAGAGCCGCTGATCCAGTGGCCGGGCTTCCCCTGATAGGGCTTCATGGGCGTGACGTTCTGCACGCCCTCCTTGCGCATGTTGCGCAAAGTGACATGCGCGTCGATGGTCGTCCCGGTTTTCATATTGGAAATGACCAGGACTGAGATGGATCTGTCCATGTTACTCTTTCCGATCTCCAGAAGTTCGGTAATGTCGGGATACTGTCTGGCCACATCATGCAGGTATTTCATCGTGCCCGTGTATCCATGATATGCGTCAAAAGAGATCTTCACCTTGCGCGCCGCTGTCGCCGCTCCGCTAACGAGCAGACAAACAACGAGCACGCCTGTCAGAATGCTGGAAAATTGCGGGTATCTGTGTCGCATGATTTCCTCCCAATTATAACTTAAATGGTTTTATATCGATTCAAAACTTCCATTAACAGAAAATAGCCTTTGTCGAATATAGCAATCGATGATTTCTCTGTGTACACTGTGTTTTCTTGTCCGGGATGACAACACGTGATCAATCCCCCTCTGCGATGCGGATGCGCTTCGACGTCTTGCCGCCATGCTGGGATGCGACGGCAAACTCGACCCAGCCGTCTGTGCCCTCAAGGCGGACCAGCGCAGCCATGTGCAGCATCTCCTTGCCTTTGAGACGGAAGGGATTCTCTCCCTTGCTGAGGATGGTGCAAGCCTCTGAGGAATACGTCTGGAACACTGCTTCGCCTCTTTCGGACGGACTGATGTGTTTGGTATTGTCGGAAGTCCGGACTGTCAGCCGGTCCATTGGAACGCGCTTCAGTTTCATGGCCCGGTCGGAAATCGTCGGATACACATTATCATTTTTCAGTACGGCCTCAACCCAAAACAGGTCGCCGGTTACCGGCCGGACGGTCATGGACGCGATCTCGATTTCCGGGAACTGGTCGGCGCAGGCCATCACAAACTGGGCGTTCTTCAGGGCTTCCTGCTCAATGTACGCAGCAGGCGGTGTGCGCGATATGTGCTTCTTCGACGACCCACCGATCCAGACTTGACCAAGATCGGGATGAGAGGTCTTGTGCGGATTGATCCAACCTTCGCCTGACAGTTCGATGTCGATCCATTTGAGCAATTCGTCTTCCGGGACAGTGCCGTCGCCATTCTCATCCGCATCCATGGTGACGATCTCGTTCCATCCCCACAGCTCGATAAGGTAGCTGAAGGCGCCCAGCATATCATACGTGGCCGCCGGAGCCATGCCGCTGCCTCCAGACGGGGTTGGACGATAATTCTTCAGGATACGCGCACCCATATTGACAATGGCTGTCTGGGCTGCCAGATCCTCTTCGTACCCATCCACCACCTGGATGTTGAACAGATGGGCAAACTTGTTGGTTTTGCGCAACACGTCCTGTTGCTGCCGGATTGTTTCACGCGCCTGTTCCTGGCGGTACGGATCACTGCTCTGCTGTTTGCGCGGCGGCGATGTGAACATGATCAGCCGGCCTGCGTTGTGGTAGTGAAATCCGGCGAAGATGTTGGGATGCGCCAACATGAAAGCATACGCATTACGTGTACAGTTCTCAGACATCGGATAAGGATTGCCGGATCCCAGGTTCCAGCCAGATGGATAGTTCCGGTTGGGATCGGGTCCCCCGATGTCGTCCTCGTTGATCAGCCC
>CAZDVF010000189.1:0-5721 GCA_964508725.1 uncultured bacterium
ACTTTAAAATGGTTTATCCTGTTTCCCAAAAATGTGTTTTGCCAAAGTTCAGTTATTCATATTGGCATGATCTGATGTGATATTGACAACGGTTTAAAACGCCCACCTATTTTATAATGCGCGCCCGGGTAGACAAACCGATTACAAGTACCAAGAGTGCCATGTGTCCATGTTCTTCGATGTAATAGTAAGCAAGGTTCAGAACTTTCTATTTCTAATAGATTTGCGATCTGATCGTTTGGCATCATGGTTTCGATAATATGTTCAGCTTCAGTAACAGGTGAAGTTTCTAATAAATATTCGGCTGGTGTTATCTTGGTAAAATCCTGAGCCAAATAATCGGGAAACAAAACGGGATTCACGTATCGATCTGCAAGCTGAATGGCAACGCCGGAGTCTCGATGGACAATGATTGAGTGATACATCAGTGTGCCCGGTTTCAAACCGACCGATTCGACTAAATCAGCTGTTGCTATTTCCTGTTGTAAAAGATGAATTTCACAACCATGAATTCGACCTCTACTTTTTATCTCATCTGCAATACTCTTGATTTCGAATAGCGCTAACTGAGGTTTGGGAGCGGCAACGAATGTTCCTACGCCCTGTATTCGTACGAGATGTCCATCTGCCGTGAGTTCACGAAGAGCGCGGTGAACAGTCATACGAGAAACATTCAAGGTCTTAACAAGTTCATTTTCAGAAAGGATTTTCGTGTCGGGCTTCCAAACACCATTGCTTATCTGTTCGATAATGAAGTGTTTAACGCGTTGATAAAGCGGATAAGGCAATTTTGCGGAAAGAGAACTTTGAGAATGTTGAAATGAGCAGTAATTTTGAGTTTTGTTTCTTTTATGATGTAAAGGTTGAAAATCCACAGAATCATGCTCTATTCTAGTCGAAGAGGTATTCTTATTATTCGTTTTTTCTGAAGCTTCTGGATCGGATTCATTTTTATTTTTTATTTTTTCACGATTCAATGCCATCAGAAAACAACCTCCCGCTCTTTGTGTGAATTAGATCAGATCATGTATAATTAATCTCCTTGTGAAATGTACATACAAGAATATACATGTCTAAGTCAATTTGTCAAGCACTTTTTTCCCTTTCTTAAGTTCAAGTCGTGTTCGGCTGACTTCATTTATGATTATTGGGTACCCCTTATATATTATTGATACTCGGTACTTGATCTAGGCTAAAGGATACAAGGTTTGTGCTTGAAATATACTCCCATCAAAGGTCGATATCCAATCGGCATTCAGCGCTGGGAACTAAATTCGATTACATAGAGTCGGATGTCCGGCCAGACAATGATTTTAATCTACATTGAGAGCCATGAAGGGAAAATACTGGCAAATCGGATGGAAATTAATTATATTTAAAAATATATCTTCTTTTCCGCCCCATCCCTATCTAAGGACAGGCTTCATGAAACAGAATCATTTAATCCCAATTTGGTTCCAGCAAATACGCGGTCCCTTTCTCATCCTCTCCATTGTTCTGGTCTTCATCGGTTTCGCCGCAGCCCGGCAGGCCGGCCACACCCACACTTTGTGGACAATCCTGATTTTCACCGGCGTCGTGCTGGCACACGCCTCCGTCAACCTGTTTAACGAAATCTCGGACTTCAAGACCGGCATCGATTCCCGCACCCGGCGCACACCCTTCAGCGGTGGCAGCGGTATGATGCAGGCAGGGCGGACATCGCTCCGCAGCGTTACGGTCGCAGCGTACGGATCGCTGCTGGCTTCCGCAGCAATCGGACTCTACCTGTGCATCGCTTCAGGATGGATTCTCCTCCCCTTTATGCTCGCCGGCGGACTGGCCATTCGCTTCTACACCTCACACCTGGCCCGCTTGATGATCGGGGAGCTGGTGTCCGGACTGACTCTCGGCACCTCCGTCGTACTCGGAACATACGCTGCATTGACCGGATCGCTGTCCGCAGAGATCATCTACATCTCCATCCCACCGGGCATTCTGACAGCCTTGCTCCTTTTTCTCAACGAATTCCCCGA
Organism: uncultured bacterium; assembly: GCA_964508725.1. Classification (GTDB taxonomy): domain Bacteria; phylum Zhuqueibacterota; class QNDG01; order QNDG01; family DSAB01; genus CAZDVF01. The sequence continues at coordinate 2,016 of CAZDVF010000189.1, forward strand.
CGCCGAAGCGGACGCAACCGGAGGCCGTCGCCACCTGGTCATCCACTTTGGCCGGGCCAAATCTTCACGCATCTACGCTGGATCACTCGTGATTGTCTACGCGCTGATCCTTGCTGCGCCGCTTCTCTTTCAGATTCCTGTGTCAATCCTGTTGGCGTTACTCACCCTGCCTCTGGCTCTGAAAGCAGTGGGCATCGCACGAAAGCACCACGACGACACAGCCGCGTTGATCCCGGCGCTGGGACTGAACGTGGGCGTTGTCATCCTCACCGATCTACTGCTGGGCGTGGGATACCTGCTGTAGACGGACCACACAAATCCAACCAACTCTGGAGGTGATCGCATGTCGACATCCTTCCGTCAGAAATTGTCAGAAAAACACCCTCTGATCGGACTCATCGTGACCCTGCCAGCACCCGAAACAGCGGAGATCCTCTGCAAGGCCGGTTTCGATTGGCTTTTTGTGGACATGGAACATTCGGCTCTGGATGCGCTGGCTCTTCAACGCATTCTCCAGGCCGCCGGTCCCGGATGCCCATGCATCGCCCGCCTGCCCTCTGATGACGAAGGCTGGATCAAAAAAGCCCTCGACGCCGGTACAGCCGGCATCATCGTGCCCCATGTCAAAACAGCCCGGCAGGCCGAAGAGATCGTCCGGCGCGCCAAGTACCCGCCGATGGGAGAGCGGAGCGTGGGCGTCTCGCGGGCGCAAGGATACGGACTGACATTCGAATCAACCGTCAAGGAAGCCAACGACACAATTTCCGTCATCGTACAAATCGAAGAACGTGAAGCTGTGAATAATGTCGATGCCATCACTTCCGTCTCAGGTGTGGATGCCGTGTTCATCGGGCCGTATGACCTCTCAGGCAGCATGGGCAAGCTGGGTCAGGTGGATGCGCAGGATGTTCAGGAAGGTATTGAGACTGTCCGGTTCGTCTGTCAGACAAAGGGACTTCCCGTGGGCGTCTTTTGCATCGGCGCAGAAAGGGCCAACGGCTTCGCGCAAGCAGGATTCGATTTCATTGCCGTGGGTATTGACACCCTGTATCTGATCGACGGCGTCAGGGCAACACTGAACGCCATCCGACGCAACACATGAGAGGAGCAAGCCATGACCACATCTAATGAAACACAGAATAGCAGGAAACGATGGTTCATCCTGTGCATCGTGTCTGCGGGACTGTTTCTCATAAGCATCGCGCTGCACGTCATCTTTTTTGTTCAGGACGGTAAAGTCTCATCCCGGAGCATTGCAACCACATCCAAACTGGCCGGACTCAACTTCACCGGCAAGGAACGCAAGCTCATGACCCGCGGCACAGAACGGAACCGGGAGAGCTACAATGCCATCCGGGAGCTTGCAATGGACAACAGCGTGCCGCCGGCGCTGGCGTTCAATCCTGTGGTTCCAGGGATGACCTTCGAGAATGAGAAGAGCGGATTCAAGCTGTCGAAACAACCGCGAATCGACGTCCCTGAGAATCTGGAGGACCTGGCGTTTTACCCCGTGACGGTCCTGGCGGAACTGATCAAATCGCGCAAGATCGCATCCACTCAACTCACGCTCATGTACCTGGATCGCTTGAAACGGTACGGACCCAAGCTCAATTGCGTCATCACATTGACCGAAGACCTGGCCCTGGCGCAAGCTGCAAAAGCGGATAAAGAAATCCGGCGCGGCAGGTACCGCGGTCCACTGCACGGCATTCCCTTCGGAGCCAAGGATTTACTGGCCACAAAAGGGATCAAAACCACCTGGGGCGCTGCGCCGTACAAAGACCAAATGATTGAGACAGACGCCACCGTAATCCAGCGGCTCGAAGAGGCCGGGGCCGTGCTGGTCGCCAAGCTCTCGATGGGCGCTCTGGCAATGGGCGACGTCTGGTTTGACGGAAAGACACTGAATCCGTGGAATCGGGAGCAGGGTTCAAGCGGCAGTTCGGCCGGATCGGCTTCGGCTACGGCCGCCGGTCTGGTGGGCTTTGCCATCGGCACCGAGACCTGGGGATCCATTACCTCGCCATCAACCCGCTGCCGCGTGACAGGACTCAGGCCCACATACGGACGCGTCAGCCGTTACGGCGCCATGGCCCTCTCGTGGAGCATGGATAAAATCGGCCCCATCTGCCGCACCGTGGAGGATTGCGCCGTGGTGTTCGACGCCATCCGGGGACCTGACGGGCGGGACCTCACCGTGGTGGACAGGCCCTTCAGGTGGGATCCGAATCGCAAACTCTCTGATCTCCGCATTGGATATCTGCGCCAGGAATTTGAGAATGACACGACACACACCGAGCAAAACAAGCTTGCGCTGGAAACATTGCGTTCCCTTGGAGCGGATCTGATTCCTGTGGAGCTGCCCGATTTCCCTGTCATGTCGCTTTCGTTCATCCTGAGCGCTGAATCGGCGGCCGCTTTCGACGATCTGACCCGCAGCAACCGGGACGACCTGCTGGTCCGTCAGGGTCAGGGCGCGTGGCCGAACACATTCCGGACTGCCCGACTCATCCCGGCAGTGGAGTACATCCAGGCCAACAGGGCGCGCACCCTGCTCATGCAGAAGATGGATAAAGCCGTGCGTAACGTCGATCTCTTTGTCGCGCCGCCGCGTGCGGGAAATACATCACTGTTGACGAACCTGACAGGGCACCCGGCCGTGGTCATTCCGCTGGCTCCCGACGACAAGGGTAACTCGGTCAGCATCACCTTCATCGGCGGCCTCTATCAGGAAGGGAAAATCCTTGCTGTTGCCAAAACTTTTCAGGACGCGACCGACTTCCACCTCAAGCATCCGGATCTGGACAAATAAAATCCTGACAGGGACTCATTTCTCAACGATTTGAGGAGAGGTATCGTAACGCCTTTTTGTCAGCCGATGCTTGACGAAAATGATGTCAAATGAAGAAGGGGAGGGCATTACTTCGCCTAAGGCGGAGTTGCGCAAGGGAGGTTGGGCGAGGATTATCCCCAGTCATCAAACTGACTCAAACGAAGCGATTCTGGCATACAAAAAGGCGGATTCTTTGCGCACTAAAGAAAGGGGCCAAGTAACTGAAAGAAAGGAATGGGAATGCCAAAAAACCTCAAGCTCGCCCTCATCCAGCAGCACGCCACACCGGACATCCAGAACAACATCGACCGCGGAGTTGCTGCTTTCGAGAAAGCAGCCCACCAGGGCGCCCGGCTCATCGCCTTCGCAGAGCTGGCATTCACGCCTTTCTATCCCCAAAACAAGGCGGAGCTGGACGTTCAGTCTCTGGCGGAATCCATCCCGGGGCCGACAACGGAGCGGTTTCAGACGCTGGCGAGAAAACACGGCGTGGTCACTGTGCTCAATCTTTTCGAGCGGGACGGAGACAAGACATACGATTCGTCTCCTGTCATCGACGCGGACGGAACCCTTCTCGGCGTGACGCGCATGGTTCACATCATCGAGGCCGACTGCTTCCATGAGCAGGGCTACTACGCGCCGGGGCAGGGAAATCCACTGGTATTCGACACGGCAGTGGGACGGATCGGCGTTTCAATTTGTTACGACCGGCACTTTCCGGAATACATGCGGCAGCTCGGACTCTTGAGCGCGGACCTGGTGGTCATTCCCCAGGCAGGATCTGTGGGCGAATGGCCGCCCGGCGTGTACGAGGCCGAACTCCAGATCGCCGGGTTCCAAAACGGCTACTTCACCGCCCTGTGCAACCGCGTG
>CAZDVF010000190.1:0-5707 GCA_964508725.1 uncultured bacterium
AACCCGCGACATTCACGTTGGCAACGTGACGCTCTACCAACTGAGCTATTCCCGCTTTTTGACTTCTTACTGCCGAAGTCGTTTGAGAATGTCCCTCCGCCTCTGGCGGAGTGTCTTCCGTTTCTGCTTTGCTGTCTTCACCAGGACAAAAAGAAGACCGGCCATAATAAATATGATCAGAAGTTTGGACAAAACAATTTAAAAAAAAATCGCTTGATGTCAAGGACTAATTGCAACCTTTTGTCCTTTGATGTGCTCGATTGTGATAAAACTGTAGAAATATTGACTACATCCATTCGGGCATCGGAATGCCCGGTACTGATTGAGGCTTTCAGAATAATCTTTAACCTGAAAGCGTCGAACGGTTTTACACCGCTCGCAACTGATCACCAGTTCCTGAAAATCAAAACATGTCATGATCCCCCCCAAGAAAGTATCAAACAAATGTATTCTGAAATTCCATGAAAGTCAAGAAGTTTATGAATCGACATTTTTTCCAATGGTTTATTGACATTTCACTTATATTTTTCTACCTTTGGCTGTGAACGGAACCGGATTTCCTCTGAATCCGTATACGGTCAAACTGTTACCTAATACCAAACAAGTAAGGAGAAAAACCATGCGGGGAACGAAACGAGAAATCCAAGTGAGTCTTGTTCTACTATTTGGATGTGCCTTGCTTTTTGCCATTGGATGTGGCGGCAAAAAAGCCCTCTGGGGCAATCCCAAGACCGGATACGTATTAACCTACCGGCTCGATCCGAACCAGAAATGGTCATACAAAACAAGTAGCAAGCAAGGATCCGAGATGGAGATGATGGGACAGCCCATGATCACACAAAGCGCCGTCGATGTCCATTACACTCTCGAAGGAAATGAGACAGATCCTGAGAAAAATCTGTTAACAACCGTCACCCTCGACTCCCTCGGATTCTACATGAAAAGCGCTCAGGGTGAAAAGAACATAGATCTGGGTCCGTTGTTCGGAAAACAGTTCGGCTTGACCTTAACCGCTCTGGGTGATGAAGCTGAGTTTACCGGCATTGACACACTGCCCCAGGTCGATTTCGGCCAAATGGCCGGGGGTATGCGCACTGCCAAATCGTTCTTTCAGGACCCTTTCCCCGACTTGCCGAAAACGCCTGTTAAAATCGGTGACACATGGACGGACACGAAAAATCTTACACAAAATCAGAGCGGAATGGATGTCATCGTCAACAAAGAATCCGAAAATAAAGTCATCGCATCCGAATTGATTGACGGCGTGGAATGTCTGAAAATCCAGAGCAAAATCAAGGGGACTCTGGACGGCAAAGGCAAACAAATGGGCATGGACATGGCCTTCGAGGGCGACATGGAGGCGGACTCTGAATGGTTTTTCGCCTATAAGAAGGGCGCATTGATGCGCATATCCACCGACCAGATCCTGGAAGCCACCATCGCCGTCTCAGGGCAAGCCAACATGACCATTCCCTTGATTCAGGAATCGAACACGACGATCAAACTTGTTCGCTAAACAGCTCGAACATATCCTCAACTGATCGCAAGGAGTTGAGATGTTAAACCAGGCATATCGACAGATTGTCCGATCGCTTTTTGTGTTATCCTTATTTATATCAAGCTTGATCGGACAGGAGATCCCCAAACCGGGGATAGCCTCCATCACACCTGAAGAGATGAAATATCATGTGTCGTATCTCGCTTCTGACGCCATGCGGGGCCGCGACACACCCAGCCCAGAACTCGACACCTGCGCTGCATACATCGCACGGCAGTTTCACTCTTACGGAATTGAATCCTTTGGAGAAGATGACTCCTACTACCAAACCTTTGGGCTGCTCAAGGCCAGTCTTTCAGAGCCCAACACTTTCGGATTGACCGGGGCCGGCAAAGATACGGTGTTCGAGATCAAGGACGACTTCATTCCGCTCCACATGACGGCCAATCGTAAAATCACGGCGCCCGTCGTCTTTGCCGGTTATGGCATTACCGCACAGGAACATGATTACGACGATTACAACGGACTCAATGTTAAGGGCAAATTTGTCTTTATCTTCAAAGGAGAACCGCAGGAGCAGGATTCGACCAGCGTCTTTGAGGGACGCAAAGCCAGTGAGTACAGCAAACTACGGATTAAAGTTGAAAATGCTGTAGATCACGGAGCGATCGGGCTGATACTCGTTTCATCGCCCAAACGACGGTTTCGCCGCCCACCCAATCCATGGCCCAGTCTGATGCGGATCAAGCTGAAAGACGCTATCCCCCTGACCCTGGAACAAAAAATTGAAAAGAGAATCGTCTGTGTCCAAATCGGAAGGACACTGGCAGACGCGCTACTGGAGGAATCCGGAAAAACGCTCGAGGATCTTTATGACTCCATCGAAACCTCCTTAACGCCCCAATCGTTCGAGTTGACAGATAAAACCGTAACGATCGAAACTAACCTGAAGGCGAAAAGAACGTTAACAAAGAATGTGGCAGGATACTGGAAAGGTAGCGATCCGGAATTGAAAAACGAATTCGTCGTCATAGGTGCCCACTACGATCACGTCGGTGTCATAAGTGACAGCGTGTACAACGGCGCCGACGACAACGCCTCGGGCACAGCCGGCATTCTCGAAGTCGCCCAGGCCTTTGCCCGGAGTCCGGAACGACCAAAGCGATCCATTCTGTTCATCGCCTTCGCCGGAGAAGAAAAAGGCCTCTTCGGATCACGCTACTACACCGAAAATCCTCTGGTGCCCCTGGATCAAACTGTCGCCATGCTCAATCTCGACATGATCAGCCGCAACGACACAAACGAGGTTGCCATCATTGGGACACTTTCCAGCCCCGATCTGAAGAAGATCAATAAAGAAGCCAACACATCCGTCAGGATGGATTTGAAGTATGACCAGGATCGGTACTTTCTCCGGAGTGATCACTATTCCTTCTACAGAAAGGGCATCCCTGTCCTATTCTATAACACGAAAGATACACCGGATCTGCACAAACCGACAGACGATCCCGAAAAGATCATTCCGGAAAAGATGGCCCGTATCGGACGGCTCGTTTTTGGAACAGCCTGGAAAGTGGCTAACCGAACAGAACGGCCCAATTATGTCAAGATCCAATAATCCATGATAACCGGGCGGAAACGGAATTCCGTTTCCGCCCTTCCCCTGTTTTCTCATCCAAAATATACATGGATCGTATCCCGGACGACTTTTCATCCGCTTTATTTTTCCCATCCAAATAAAACCTTGATTTCATTCAGTGAAAAGCGTACATTCTCAAAAAATCCTGCACAGACACCTCGTCGTCAAACAACTCTTTTCTCACGAGCATCCAACATGATATGGAGGGGAGTCCATCATGGCAAAGGCCCGCATCTTCATCGTTGAAGATGAAAAGATCGTGGCCGCCGATCTCCAGATGAGCCTCGAAAATCTGGGTTACCATGTCCTCGGTATTGCCGCGTCAGGGCAGGAGGCCATCGATGCTATTGAGATCCATCGCCCCGATCTGGTGGTTATGGATATCAAACTGCAAGGACCGATGAACGGTCTCGAGGCGGCCCGCCACATTTATCAACGCCAAGACATCCCCATCATTTATGCCACGGCCTATGTAGACGAAGAGACGATCGCTCAGGCAAAAGAAACCGAAGCCTACGGATACCTCTTAAAGCCTTACGAAGATAAAGAGCTTCAGGCTACTATCGAAGTCGCCCTCTACAAACACAAACTGGAAATGAAGGTCAAACTAAGTGAAAATCGTTATCGTCAGCTTTTTGAAGAATCGCCCACCCTCAATATTGTCATCGGGATGGATGGCCGCATTCAGGACATCAACCATCAGGTTGAGCTGACTCTGGGATTTTTAAAAAAGGAGCTTATCGGACATTTCCCTCTACAGTACATTGCACCCTCCTATCAACAGAAGGCAAAATCAAAACTGGAACGTCTTGTGGAAGGCGAACCAGCCAGAAATGAGGAAATGGACCTTCTTGACAGCAAAGGGAGACTCCACACATTTCTTTTCTCAACCGTGGAAATGGGATCACACGACGGTCAATCAGACAGCATTCTTCTGGCCGGCAGGGATATCACCGAACGTAAACGTAATGAGGAAGCCCTCAGGGAGTCGGAGAACCGGTACCGCGAACTGCTGGAAAACAGCGATGAAATAATTCAGAGCATGGATCCGGATGGGCGCATCATCTTTGTCAACAGGGTCTGGAAGGAAACACTCGGATATACTGAAGAGGACATCCGCACGGTTAATCTCTTCGACATCATCCACCATGAGTCGCACACATGCTGTCGTCGATTATTCCAGAATGTCCTTGATGGAAAAACAATCAAATCCATTCAGGCCGTGTTTATGACGAGAGACGGCGAAAAAGTTTATGTCGAAGGCAATGCAGCTCCGTGGATTCTTGGTGGCGATGTCATTGGTACCCAGGGCTTTTTTCGTGACGTGACCAAACAAAAGCTGGCGGAAGAAGAACTGAAAAAGCAGCGGGATTTTGCTGAAAGCCTGATCGAAACAGCCCAAACCATCGTGCTGGTCCTGGATACAAAGGGGCGGATCATACGATTCAACCGGTACATGCAGGAGATCTCGGGCTATCGTCTCGATGAAGTCAAGAATAAAGACTGGTTTGACATGTTTTTGCCAAAAGAGGATCACGACGTAACACGTTCCCAGTTCCTCAAAGCGATTGATGGCATCCAGACCAGAGGGGACATAAGCCCGATTCTAACCAAAGACGGCAGCATGCGACAAATCACCTGGTATGATAAAACATTGAAGGATTCAAACAATCGTGTCATTGGGCTGCTGTCCATAGGACAAGACATCACCGAGCAGATTGAAACAGAAAAAGAAATTTTGCGGTCATACGAAGTGCTTCGAAATCTTCTCGCCCACCTCGAAAGTGTCCGGGAGGAAGAACGATCGCAAATTAGTCGCGAAATTCACGACGAACTGGGGCAGACGCTCACAGCGCTGAAAATGGATCTCTACTGGCTTGATCATAAACTGCCAAAAGATCACCCCCCCCTCGAACAGAAAATCAAGTCCATGGCATCTCTGTTGGATCAGACCCTGCAGACGGTCAAACGCATCGCATCCGATCTGCGGCCGGGTCTTCTGGACGACCTCGGTCTGGTTGCGGCTATCGAGTGGCAGAAAACGGAATTCCAGAAACGGTCGGGAATTCACTGCCGTTTGACTGTCAATCCCCAGGAAATGTCAGTGGACAGGGAGATTACTACTATGATCTTCCGGATTCTGCAGGAAGCGCTCACCAATATCGCACGCCATGCCCGGGCCACGCGGGTTAGTATCTTGCTCAAGGAGACCCCAAGAGGACTCACCTTACAAGTAAAAGACAACGGAATCGGCATTACTGTAAATCAGATTAACGACACCAAATCGTTGGGTCTGATTGGTATTCAGGAACGGGTTCGTCAATTTAACGGATCTTTCCGCATCACCGGTTCGCCTGATCAGGGAACCACAGTCAAGGTGACCATTCCGCATCACAGCAAAGGGGAATCGTTGTCATGATCCGCATTTTGATCGGTGATGATCACGCCATTGTTCGCAAAGGACTCAAGCAAATCGTCGAAGAGAACGCGGACATGCACGTGGACGAAGCCGAAGACGGTCGAACCATCATGCAAAAGCTGGCGGAGAAGTCGTACGACATCATGGTCCT
>CAZDVF010000191.1:0-5683 GCA_964508725.1 uncultured bacterium
CCACCGCTACGCGGTGAATTCAAAGCCACCCGCTTTGCGGGTGGTCGTTTACTGAGCCGTAATGGCTTGGCGTTTTTCAAAGTGTCCGTATCTCTGTATTTGTCATGTCATTTGTAATCGATCCTTTTAAACGATATACCATGAATTCTTTTTCCTGATAGATGACGATTAAAATCTATCGTTTAAACTTCAGAACAAGGAGCGGGTATGCAGCTCAAGAGCCGACATTTGCTGGGACTGGAAGGGGTGAGCAGGGACGAGCTTACCATTTTGTTGGAAACGGCGTCATCCTTCAAAAAGGTCCTGGAGCGTCCCATTCCCAAGGTTCCCACACTTCGGGGAAAGACGGTGGTCAATCTGTTTTTTGAGCCATCAACACGGACGCGCTTCTCCTTCGAACTGGCTGAAAAACGTCTCTCGGCCGATTCTATCAATTTCTCGGCGTCGACATCCAGTGTGCTCAAAGGCGAGACCTTGAAAGACACGATTCAGAATATCGAGGCCATGCGCATCGATTTTGTTGTGATGCGGCACTCGTCTGTCGGCGCACCGCATTTCCTGGCGCGGTTTGTAGACGCGGCGGTGATTAATGCGGGAGACGGCGGGCATGAGCATCCCACCCAGGGTCTGCTGGACATGATGACGATTCACGAAAAGGTCGGCAAGCTTGACGGATTGCGTGTCGTCATCATGGGCGACATCGACCACAGCCGCGTAGCCCGATCCAATATCTACGGACTGAAAACAATGGGCGTAAAAGTGGGTATCTGCGGTCCGCCAACGATGCAGCCCTATCGGGCCGAGGAGAGCCTGGGCGTGACGGTTTACCCGCACATTGAAGATGCTCTGGCCGAGGCTGATGTGATCAATGTGTTGCGCATCCAGCTGGAACGCCAAAAGGGCGGCCTTTTCCCGTCGTTACGTGAATACCGTTCGCTTTATGGCATCACACGTGAACGTCTCGAACATGTCGGGCGGGATATCACGATCATGCATCCAGGACCGATGAACAGAGGCGTTGAAATTGACAGTGATGTGGCTGACGGCGATTTCTCTGTGATTCTGCGTCAGGTGACGAATGGCGTGGCTGTCCGCATGGCTGTTCTCTATTTGCTTTCAGGAGGCAGGGGCAAGGTTGAAGGAGATGAACATGAATAAGACATCCATATCGAAACCCGTCAAAGCCGATCGCATCCTGTTCCGACAGGCGCGGCTTGTTGATCCCAAGTCCACTTTCGATAAAGAGACGGATCTGGTAGTCATTGATGGCCACATTGATGCTGTCGGTTCTGTTGATCCTTCAGGTTTTGATGGGCAAGTGATCGACGCCAGTGGCAAGATCATCGTGCCGGGCCTGATCGATCTGCATGTTCATCTGAGGGAACCGGGCCAGGAAAATGCAGAGACGGTTATTTCGGGTTGTCATGCCGCCATGGCTGGAGGTTTCACGGCCGTTTGCCCAATGCCCAACACCCATCCTGTGACTGACAGCCGTGGACATGTCGAGTTTCTCAAGGAGCGCGCACAGGGTCAGTTGGTGGAAGTACATCCTATCGCTTCTGTCACAAAGGAAGAAAAAGGGCAGGAACTGACAGAGATGGCGGACCTGATCGACGCCGGTGCTGTCGGTTTTTCAGACGACGGTTTGCCGGTGAAAACAACAGAACTCCTCAGACGGGCTCTTGAGTACGCCGGTTTGTTCGGACGCCCTGTGATCGATCATTGCGAAGACATGAGTTTGTCAGAAGGCGGCGCCATGCATGAGGGTGTCGTTTCAACCCAGTTGGGGATGCGTGGAATTCCATCTATCAGTGAAACAGTCTGTGTGGCTCGAGATTTATTGATTGCTGAATTCACTGGCGGCTTGCTGCACATCGCCCATGTTTCGACAGCGGGCGCTGTGGCGTTGATCCGCGATGCAAAAAAACGGGGTGTTCGGGTGACTGCCGAAACGTGTCCGCATTACCTTGTCTTAACCGATGAGGCTGTTCGCAGTTTCGATACAAACACGAAAATGAAACCACCTCTGCGGACTGAAACAGACCGCCAGGCTTTGCTTGAAGGATTGCGAGACGGAACGATCGATGTTATTGCCACAGATCATGCGCCCCATTCCATCGAGAAAAAAGAAACAGAATACGATGCGGCGGCGTTTGGTATTGTCGGTCTTGAGACAGCGTTGGGAATCTGCCTCACTCACCTGGTCGACAAAAAGGTCCTCACATTCCAAGAACTAATTCAAAAAATGTCTGTATCGCCGCGAGCTGTTGTCAATCTTCCGCCCATTTCCATCACAAAGGGAAGCGTTGCCAATCTGACCGTAATTGATCCGGATTGCGATTGGGTTGTTCAACCTGCTGCGTTTCACTCCCGGTCTCGCAACACACCATTTGATGGTTGGAGTTTGAAAGGACGGAGTTACGGCGTCCTGAACCAGGGTCTCTGGTGTGCGTCGGTTGAGTCAATTTCCAATATATTGTAGAAAATGACTTGACAATAAGTCGAATATTTTTTACATTTTTAGGCTATAGCTAACGGACTGGAGGATTGATTCATCGTGAAAACTGTCGTACCTAAAATGGATGACCAGACGCGCCGATGGTATTTGATCGACGGAGACGGTCAAGTTCTTGGACGCCTTGCATCTCAAATTGCCACGATACTTCGGGGAAAACACAAGCCGGCATTCACTCCCCATCTGGATATGGGTGATCATGTTGTTGTTGTCAATGTCGAAAAAATCGTGGTGACCGGGAAAAAGGCTTCGAATAAATTTTACACGCGATACACGGGATATCCTGGCGGTTTGCGAACAATCGTTTTGGGCAAATTGATGCTCAATCGGCCTGAACGTGTTCTTTTTTCTGCGGTTAAGGGCATGCTCCCTAAAAACCGGTTGGGACGAAAAATGATTAAGAAACTTCGGATTTATAGCGGTTCAGAGCACCCCCATCAGGCCCAAAAGATTGAGGCGTTACCCGATTCATTGAGGAGAATATGAAAGAGACAGCATATTATGCTACAGGTCGGCGAAAGGAATCAGTAGCCCGGGTTTGGCTGACACCAGGAACCGGAAAAGTGATTGTTAATCAACAGCAGTTACTTGAATATTTCCGTAGACCAACCCTTGAGATGATTATCAAGCAACCCTTCGGCGTTACAGAGACTGAAGGGCATTACGATGTCAAAGCGACAGTCAAAGGCGGGGGGCTCACTGGACAGGCCGGCGCGCTTGTTTTGGGTATTTCACGGGCGCTTTTTAGCGCCAATGAATCATTGAAGAAACCCCTTCGTGATGCTGGCTTTTTGACGCGTGATCCTCGGGAAAAAGAACGAAAGAAATATGGACAGCCAGGCGCAAGAAAACGGTTCCAATTCTCAAAACGTTAATTTTTATTCAAGTAGTACAACTCACATTCCCTGATTTTTCAAAAGGGTGCGATGCGCGTCATCAAAGATTGTCATTCCGGCTTGAAAACCAGCCGGATAAAAATGACAATTTTTTTTGAGGGTATCGTTTTTTGAAAAGACGAGGGGAATGGCGGACAAACCCATTATTTGAAGGAGAAATTGAACATGCCAGAGATTACGCTGCAACAGTTATTGGTGTCAGGAGCCCATTTTGGGCACTTGACGCGACGCTGGAATCCGAAGATGAAACCCTACATCTTCATGGAACGAAGCGGTATTTACATCATCGATCTCAATAAAACACTTCAAAGCCTTCTCACGGCTTGTGATGTGGTTGCTGATATTGTACGCAATAAGGAAGAGCTTTTATTCCTCGGCACTAAAAAGCAGGCGAAAGATATTGTTCGTGTTGAAGCTGAACGTTGCAACATGCCCTATGTGACCGAGCGCTGGCTGGGCGGGACTTTGACCAATTTTACAACCATCAAGAAGAGCATCAAACGGTTGAAGAATCTTGATAAACTGGCCATGGATGGGACGTACGATAGTATCTCAAAAAAAGAAATCTTGACCATTGAGCGGAAAAAAGAAAAGCTTGAACGCAGTCTTGGCGGTATTAAAAATATGGCAAAGCTTCCTGGTGGTATTTTTGTCGTTGACACCAAGAAAGAAGCTATTGCTGTCGCCGAGGCGAAAAAACTCAATATCCCCGTCATTGGGATGATCGACACCAATTGTGATCCAGATCCGATAGATTATCCCATTCCCGCTAATGACGATGCATTTAAATCTATCAGCTTGATTGTTCACACAATCGCTGATGCTGCCCTTGCCGGTAGCCCGGAAGGTGAAATGATACCTCCGGTTGAGACGAAAGATGCAGTTGTGCAGGAGACACCAACGGAGACGACACAAGAATCGTAAAAAGGACGAGGAGAGATACATGTCAGTCACTGCTGCAGAAGTGAAAAATCTACGCGACAAGACCGGCGCAGGAATGATGGATTGCAAGGCTGCTCTCATCGAAACAAATGGAGATATTGAGAAGGCCATTGAACACTTGCGTAAAAAGGGGATTTCTTCGGCTCAAAAACGTGAAGGCCGCGAAGTAAAAGAAGGCGTCATCATGTCTTACATTCACCCGGGGAGCCGTCTTGGTGTGTTGGTCGAAGTCAATTGCGAAACAGATTTCGTAGCCAAGACAGAAGATTTTCATGCTTTGGCCAAAGATATCGCCATGCAAATTGCAGCCACCAATCCACTGTCTGTCACGCGTGATGATGTCCCCCAGGAAGATGTTGATAAAGAACTGGATATTTTCAGGACACAGGCCCGTGAAAGCGGAAAACCGGAAAAAGTCATCGAGAAAATCGTCAAGGGGAAACTTGATAAATTCTATCAGGAATTTGTCCTGATGGAGCAGAGTTTTGTCAAAGATCCGAATAAACTCCTCAGTGAATATTTAATGGAAGTTTCTGGAAAGCTGGGTGAACGCATTTCTGTGCGCCGGTTTGTCCGGTATCAACTGGGAGGATAGTATTCTCCATGTCCGGAAATCAGCAGGACCTTTCCATGCCAAAGAGAAAAGCCGGTTCATTGGTCGTTGATCCAAACGTCAAGTATGAGCGCATCCTTCTCAAGCTCAGCGGTGAAGCGCTGCGATCGAGCCGGGAGTTGGAAATTGATCCGGATGTGGTTCGGCGCATCGCTGATGAAATTATGGACCTCCAACGTTTGGGTGTACAGGTTGCTATTGTCATCGGCGGGGGAAATATTTTTCGTGGTCTTTCAGCCAGCGCACGCGGCATGGACCGTGTTGCTGCAGACCATATGGGTATGCTGGCGACTGTCATTAACGCCCTGGCCCTTCAGGATTTTCTCGAGAAAGATGGCGTAGCCACGCGGGTGATGTCAGCGATTCGGCTGGAAGCCATGGCTGAGCCCTATATCCGTCGCCGTGCAGTGGGTCATCTCAACAAGGGCCGTGTCGTCATTTTCGCTGCTGGTACTGGCAATCCCTATTTCACTACCGATACAGCTGCTGCACTGCGGGCTATCGAAGTTGGCGCTCACGTTATTCTAAAAGGCACCAGGGTTGATGGTGTATATGACGCCGATCCCATGAAAATCAAGAGCGCTACACGATACAAAAGATGACTTACGCCGATGTCATCGAAAAGGAACTTCGGGTCATGGATGCGACAGCTGTTACGCTTTGCAGGGAGAATAAAATTCCAATTATTGTTTTTGAATTACTTAAGAAAGGAAACTT
>CAZDVF010000192.1:0-4555 GCA_964508725.1 uncultured bacterium
GCGCGGTATTTCCTGACCCAGCCGCCTGTGACAGCATACAGCCGCGAGTATGTCTCGTATCTTACAGCAGGCGTTTACTACAAACCCTATCCGTGGGTCACATTTAAGATGGGTGTCGATCTTCGTCTGATATCCGAGGATGATTTGTCAGATTACGACGGCACGGGACTCAATCCGCCGCCCACGCAGGATTTTCCCAACTATCCGACCTGGCGAGGTGTACTGGGTGTCAACCTGGCCGTTCTTCCCACGTCACTCTATTCAGCCTCGGCGCGGTCAGCTCTGGAACAGCGGGCGGCTGACCGCCGGACGCTACTCCAGCAAATGATGCGGGAACAGGGCGACGCCAAAGAGACAGAGGATGAGCTTACTCGCATTCGAAACGAACGGCAGCGTGTGGAAGAAGAGCTGCGTCGTTTGCGTCTGCTTCTCGAAGCAGAAAAAAAGAAAAAGAAAAAAGAATAAATCTGGTTGCGTCTCATGATTTTCTGATTGTATTAACCCTGCTTGCCAACGTGGCAGGTGGGGTTTTTCATCAAATGACAAATGTGAAAAATGGGGAATAAACCGTGTTTGTTCAACGGACACCCTGGATCTTTCTCGTTTTACTCGTTGTGCTTCATGTCATGCCGATTTTAGTGGAAGCGCAACAATCTCAGGAAGAGGCAAATTTTGGATACGGCCAGCGTCTCTTTCATGAAAAGTTATTTGATCTGGCGTTGATCCAATTTCAAAATTTCGTTGAGGAATTCCGCGACAGTCCCAATGCGCATCAGGCGGTGTTCAACCTGGGTGTGTGTCATTTTGAACTGGGACAATTTAAAGAAGCCCAGAAGACATACACAACGCTGATCGTCCGATACCCTGATGCGCCGACTGTACCTGAGGCGCATTTTCAGATTGCCGTGTGCTTCCAACGACTTCATCAATATCGGGCGGCGTCGGCGTCTTTCAACCGGGTTGCGGTCCTTTTTCCTGAGAGTCCATGGGCCGATGAAGCGCTGTTTCGATCTGCAAAACTGGCTGCCTTAGCCGGAGACCTTCAACTTGCCGAGTCGCGGCTGAAACGCCTGTCGGATCAAACGCAGAATGCCACAATTCGATCTGAAGCAGCTTTCCTGATGGCTGACCTGTCAGTGCGACAAGGACGCACCGAAGACGCCTTGCACTCTTTAGCCACATTGATCCAGCGCCCTTTTCGTCCTTCAGACGCAGCTCGCGCTGCATTTGGAATGGGACAAATCTACGAACAAATGGGGCAGTGGCAAAATGCCAGAGACCAGTTTAACCACGTCACTACCATACAACCGGACGACACACTTCTGACGCGCAGTTTTTTGGCTTTGGGACGGCTTCAAAGCACAGCCGGTCTGATGACCGATGCGGAGGCGTCTTTGCGTCAGGCAGTTAAAGTCGCTCCCGACACAGACTTGCGACATCAGACCAACGGATATCTTGCCGACATCCTTTTTCAGATCCAGGACTATACAGGAAGTCTTGAGGCTTTTCGTATAGCAGAAGGGGCGAGTGATTCGGTTGACACGATGCTGGAATATCAGTTGGGTCAGGGACGCTGTCTTGCCGCGTTAAATCGGCATGACGAGGCGATCCTGCAATTTCAAACTGTTGCTGATGCAGCGGCAAACTATCCTGAAATTGGCCGCCGGGCATATCTTTATCTGGCGGCCACAGGCATTAAGTCGAAGCAATGGACTATGGCAGTCCGCGCACTCGAAACAACGCTGGCCAGGTTTCCCGATGATCGAACGGCGCCCTATGTGTTGGTCCGGCTGGGCCAGATCCTGATCGATGAACTCGATTTTATCGATGGCGGATTCGATGCGCTCCGCAAGATTTGGGATCGCTATCCTCAATCGTCTGTGTTACCTCAGGCACGTTTGATTTATGCGCGTGGTCTGGAAAAGGCGGGCAGAGAGCAAGAGGCCCTGCGGATTTACCGGATGATTTCAGAGACGTACAGGGGGACCCGGTGGTCTGATCTGGCCGGAGAGCGCGCCGAGGTGCTGTCTCAATTTATCCCTGTTCAGGCAGAAGAGGGCATGGCCAGACTCGCTGAAGCGTTCGAAAAAGGAACCGGCAAGCTGGATCAAATTCAGACACTGTCTGAAATCGGTGACATTTTTTTTGATGATCTCAAGTCCTACGATGTTGCGGCACGGTATTACAGGCGTATTGTGGATGGCCGTGGCGATAATCAGGATGGGTTCGTACTTCAAGCGCGTTATCGGCTGGCGCGATGTGATGAGATCCTCTTCCTGAAAGATCGAGATCCAGACCGATTCAGACGTGCAAAGCAAGTGTATGCGCGTCTCGTGAGTCACGCTCCGCAAAGCTCTTGGGGTGAACAAGCGTCTGTCCGTCTTCTGATGTTATCGAAGGAGACGCTGCCACCCGACAGCATCCGCCGTGCTGCTCACACACTTCTGGACAGGTATCCATCGGGAAAATTACGCGATGCCGTCCTTTTTCAGCTGGGCGTGGCATCCGCTCAAGTCGATTCGCTCAATGATGCAGAGGCGGCTTTTCTTGAGCTCATCAGGATGCATGCGGACAGTCCCCGTACTGAAGAGGCCATGGTACAGCTGGCCCGAATTCTTGTCCGCCGGGATCGTTCAACGTCGGCTGATTCCGTTCTGGCCGTGTGTATCGATCGGTATCCCGGCAGTGTGCAGAATCCGGAAATGCAGTACCGTCAAGCGTCATCGCTACTCGTTTCCGGACGATCGGCTGAGGCGATCCCGATTTTCGAGAAGATTATCCACACATCATACGCTTCGCAATGGGCCGATTCGGCTGTGCTGAGTCTGGGCAAGGCTTGTCATACGACCGAGCAATTCAAGAAAGCGGTATCCGTGTTTGAGACTGCGCTGGATCAGTATCACCTCGAATCCTGGGCCGCTGATGTGGGGCTTCTGGATAGCGCGCCCCCGAAGGCCTTTTATCCGGCTCTTTTAGGCGGATTGGCCCGTGCGCAGGAAGGTCTCGGCGCTATCGATCGCGCCGAGTCAACCTGTCTGGAACTTGGCCGGGCGGCAATTTTGCCGGAAGATCATGCCCTGGCATATATGGCCCTGTCCCGGATTGCCGAAGCCCAGGGGAGGATAGCCCAGGCTGTTTCGTATCTCGAGGAAGCGGAATCAGCCGAGCCGTCCGACACCCTTGCCGCTCCTCTGGGACGCTTGTACTTCAGGCTGGGACGGTATGACGAGGCTGAAAAGGCATTTGAACGGGCAGTCGGGCAGGCGCCATCCGATAACTCAAAAGCATTCCTGATATCCCGCGTCATTATATCACTCCTCAGGCAGGGCAAGATCTCCAAGGCGGATGTGCGTACGCAACTGTTGAATCAGACGTTTCAAAAGCGCGTCGTTTTACAGGATATCCTTGCCGAGATTTTATTGGAAAAGGGGAAATCCTACATCGCACAAAAATCTTTTAATTCAGCTCAGAAAGCGCTGCGTGAAGTGATTGACAAGTACAAGTCGTCACCCTGCGTTCCAGACGCAGAGATGGAGATGGGCCGAGTCTATCTCATCACAAATAAAATCGATGATGCGCTGAAAGTCCTAACTGACATGCCTGTAAAATATCCAAACCACAAAATACTCTCTTCAGTCTATCTGAATCTGGGAGTCCATTATTTTCAATCGCAACAGTCTGAGAATGCTCTGCGTGCATTCAAGATGGCGTTGGAGGATTCATCCAACACCGATGTGGTTTCTGCAGCCATGCGCTATCTGATCCGTGTCTACGATTCCCTCCGCATGTGGGATGCGGCCCTTGCCATGGTACGGTCATACATTGCCAAGTATCCCTATGCCGAGGACAAGCTGCAAAAACAGGTTCAGATCGGAACACTCTACATGAAACTCAATGAGTATGCCCGCGCCATTGAGGTGTTTCAGAATGCGAAGCAAAACGCTGATCCGGAAACAGAAGCGGAAATCCAGTACTGGATTGCGAAAAGTCATTACCGCATGGGCCATTTTGAGCAGGCGATTTTTGAGTATCTCAAGGTCGTCTACCTCTCGCAACCGACCAAATTGCCCTGGGGCACAACAGCACTCTATGAGGCTGCTCAGGCTTATCTCAGGCTCAATAAAAACAGAGAGGCGCGCGGTCTTTTTGAGCGTATCGTTCAGAGGGAAGGCGCAACGAGTGATTTGGGCCGTATTGCCCGGTCGCGCATTCAAGAGATTGATGCGGCAGATGCCGTGGCGGAGAAAACGATCAATGAGTGAACTGATCCCCTGGGAACTGATTGATCCGATCATCCAGCAAACACTGAATGAAGATCTGGGCGAGGAAGGCGACTGGACTACTGAGTGCATCATTCCGCCTGATCAGATCGGCGAAGGACAACTTATCGCCAGGTCAGAGGGCGTCCTGGCCGGTTTGCCCATTGTGGAGCGCGTCCTGCATCTTCTGCATCCGGATATCCTTTGCGTTTTCAACCAAACGGATGGCGATCTTACACAGGACGGAACACTCATTGGATCATTTACAGGTCCTCTTCAACACATCCTGAAGGGTG
>CAZDVF010000192.1:4565-5645 GCA_964508725.1 uncultured bacterium
TATGTCCGGCATTGCCACGCAAACCCGCCGGTTTGTCGATGCTGTTGCAGGCACACACACAAGGATTCTGGATACGCGTAAAACAACGCCGCAGCTCCGCTGGCTTGAGAAATACGCTGTCCGCCAGGGTGGTGGAACCAACCACCGGTTTGGTCTTTTTGACATGATCCTCATCAAGGACAACCATATTGATGCCTCAGGAAGTATCACCAGTGCGGTTCAACGCTGTCTGGATCGCCTGAATCAACAGGGAAAGACGATTCCTATCGAAGTGGAAACACGCTCGCTCCAAGAAGTGCGTGAAGCCATGGGGCTACCGATTCAACGCATCATGCTTGACAACATGGATTTTAAGACCATGCGTCTGGCTGTGACTGAAATCGGTGGTAAAGTCGAGGTGGAAGCGTCGGGCAATGTCACGCTGGACACAGTTCTCCATGTCGCGGAGACGGGCGTGGATTTTATCTCTGTGGGCGCATTGACCCATTCGTCACCGGCGCTCGATATTTCTCTGATTATCCAATGATGCCGAGCGGAAGCCGGATCGTCACGATGCTGAAGTATTCCTCATCAGCAATTGTTCCTTCAAAACATGTTCCACGACCTCAGAAAGCTTGCCATCCATTCATATAATCCAATATCCAGACTATCTTCTCAAACAATGGAGCAAGTGCGTTCCATAATAAAACAGAGAGTTCCAATTATCTGAGCATGATATAAATGGTTGGTTCTCCAGTCGTTGGGATTCTTGCTCTTTCGTCCCACTTGATCCTGATTCAAACAGATCTGACGGATGGACGAAACAAGGCCATGCGGCGCATTGTCAATTTGCTTTCATCATTCCACGTAAATTATTGAATTTAGGTTATGTTTTATTCAAGATTTCATTTGGAAAAATTAGATTTTTTTGTAAATTAAAGCACGCCGGAATTGGTTGTTCTGTGATCTTATACACAGATCAGTCTAAACAGTCAGATCCATCTGATATGTGTTTAATTGACAGGATAAAGAACATGTTTAGACGACCCAGTCTTCCGGCCACCTGTTCTCTGTTTTTCCTATAATTACTGGAGGAATGTT
>CAZDVF010000193.1:0-5630 GCA_964508725.1 uncultured bacterium
GAAGCCCTTAATAGAGGAATTGATAACTCCAGCATCGAAAGGCAAAAGGTATGTATGGTTACGGATATTCCCTATGATCCCGAGGTTGTCGATTATCTGGGTATCGATCTATTCCATACATCGAGAGGCAGAGCAATTCCTTTTGCTACAGGAATGAAACTTGCGAATCCCAAATTAAAACCGGTTGTTTTCATTGGTGATATGGCGACATTGGGAGGAAATCATTTTGTGCATGCCTGTAGACGAAATATGGATATTGCAGTGATTTGCATTAACAATTTCATCTATCGTGAAGTGGGAGGAGAAGAGGCGCCAGGTGATTTTGACAAACTTGCTTTTTCACCCTACCTGTTGTTCGAAAAGCCATTAAATATTCCTCATATGGCCAGATCGTGCGGCAGTGTGTATGTTGCCAGGTGGACGCCGCTTCAAGCCAATGAATTGGCAAATTCAATTTCTGATGCGCTTGAAAGAACAGGCCTATCTGTTATTGATGTGATTTCACCCCCTTCCGATCTCCTTGACTTTTATCATAAAAACTCAGAGATAAAAAATGATGAAGACACCAATAATGTCGGGATTGAGAAGGACAAGAAAATAGTGGTTGGGAAATTTTTTGAATGCGAAAGGCCAACGTTTATTGATGCCTATAATAAACAACTGCTTGAGGTGTTAGGAGATAAATTTGTGAAGATTGAGGTTTAATTCAAGTTAAATGAGAGATATGAAAAATGATTGAAATGAGATTTTCAGGATTTGGCGGACAGGGAATCATTCGATCTGGAATTATCGTAGGAAGGGCCGTCTCTATCTATGATGGTGGATTTGCAACGATGAATCAGAATTTTGGACCGGAAGCAAGGGGAGGCGCGTGCAGCGCTCAACTGGTTGTTTCGGACAGCAAAATATTGTATCCCTATGTTGTTCGGACGGATTATCTCGTGGCAATGTCTCAGGATGGATATAATAAATTTGAGCCGGAAGTCAAGGATGACGGCGTGCTTATTGTTGATGAGGATCTGGTTGAGCCCGACACAAAAAAGAAAATTCTTTCTATTCCGGCGACTCGACTCGCAGAACAAGTGGGGCACCGGATTTTTGCCAATGTGGTCATGCTGGGATTTGTGACTGCCGCAACCGGGGTGGCCTCCGTTGAGGCGATGAGGAAGACGATTCCTGAATCGGTTCCCGAAAGGTTTATCGATAAAAACCTCAAAGCATTCGAGAAGGGATATGAATTTGGGCAAAAGCAACCAGAGTGACTGAAGGGTTGGATGAAACGGTTTGAAGAAATGAGTGAAGTCCTGAAAGCTCTCGCTCATCCGATGCGTTTAGAGATTGTGGCGGGCTTGGCCAAAGATGAGTGCAATGTATCCCAGATTCAGCAGAAACTTGGATTGCCTCAGTCGACAATATCTCAACATCTCAGAATACTACGAAGCGGAGGTGTAATTAAGGGAAGGAGAGAAGGGACGAAGGTTTGTTATGCCATCATCAATGATGGGGCGAAACAGATCATAGAGATGGTAAAAGAAGTGTAATTTTTTTACATTTATTATCCCTTAATCGATATATAGAGATATTGCGTTGGTTTTGCAGAAGAGTAGTGTATTGATGCGTTTTAATGCAAGTGCCGCGTGAGTGATCTTCATCCGCCTCCGGCGGACGCGATTCTAAGCTGATCGGTCCCGAAGGATCGGGACCTTCTTTTCATCCACTGCTACGCGGTGAATGAAAATCCACTCGCTTTGCGGGTGGTTGTTAACTCACACGGATTGAAAATTCGTGTACAGAGAAAAGGAGGTAACGAAGATGGCGAAGATGGCGATTACCGTGAATGGAGCCGAGTCCAAAAATGTGTACCCTCCCTTTATCCTGGGATCATCCGCTGCAGCCAGTGGCGATGAGGTAATCCTATTCTTTACCCCGGGTGGCTCACCTGCAATGGTTAAAGGAGCTCTTGAAAAACTGAATGATGCAGCAAAGTCACTCCCGGATCTTTTGGAATTGTATCGAGGACTGATTAATCTGGGCGGTCGGCTTCTGGTCTGTGAATTGGCCTTCGATGTCCACGATTTTACGGAAAAGGATTTAATCGAGGGCACGGAAGTCGTTGGGGCGACAACCTTTGTCGCCGAGGCCCAAGGCGCACAGTTAACATTTTCATTTTAAGAAATAAGGAGAAGTCAGATGGCCACTGAAAAGCTGAATGCTCTCGGGCTGAAATGTCCTCAGCCTATTCTCAAGGTCGCCGCATTGCTGCCGAAGTTGAATTCGGGAGACATTTTGGAGATCGAGGCTGATTGTCCCTCTTTTCCCAACGATATAAAGGCGTGGTGCGGAAGGATGGAAAAGACATTGCTTTTCTGCAATACGGATGCCGATGGAAAACATTCTGCACAGGTTCAGATTTAAGGACTCGAATTGCATGGCGACGCCTTTCCCAACCGTCGGAAGCCATTTATAACGGTTGAGAGCCATTCAAGACGATTTGTTCGACGTTTCATCGGGTTGCGATTGAGACGATATACGGTGTACGGCAAAAACCACGGTTCGCCGCCGTACAACCTCGTATCAATGAATCGTGCGCTCTGCATCCTGCCATTCAGAACGGGGATATCGTGCAGAGTGGTGAGCCATCAAGATGTGACCATTCATATTCAGGTGTTCTAATGGAAAATGAAAAATTCAAAGACGAATTTGTACCGAAGATCGTCGGATACCTATGCAACTGGTGTACGTATGCAGCGGCGGATCTGGCTGGATCTTCGAAACTGGAAATGTCTCCTTCACTCAATGTGATTCGGGTGATGTGTTCCAGCCGTGTGGATTACAACCTGGTGCTGACCACGTTTTTCGGAGGAGCTGACGGGATCCTCATTGCAGGGTGTCATCCCGGAGATTGTCATTACGACAAAGGGAACTATTACACCAGAAGACGATATGCGTTGCTCAAAGATGTGCTGAAGACGTTGAATCTTGATCCTGGAAGATTGCAATTGTCATGGATTTCGGCATCCGAGGGGAAACGGTATGCGGATGTTGTCAATGATTTTACAGAAAGAATCAAGGAATTGGGCCCAAATCCGCTCAATGAACATCCCTGGTATTAGTTTCAGCGCTGAACAGGATTGCTTTTTTTTAACGCCAGTTCACCGCCATTTTCATATCTGAGGACGAAAAGATGGATACTACTTACGATGCTTTGGTTATCGGTGCGGGTGTCGCCGGGATGGAAGCGAGCCTGCAACTGGCCAAGGGCGGGGAAAAAGTCTGTTTAATTGAAAAGAGTCCTCTCATCGGAGGGAATATCGTTAAAAACGAAGAGAGCTTCCCCCACATGGAATGTTCGACCTGTATGCTGGCTCCCATTCAACAGGAGATTTTACAGCATTCCGGTATCGATGTGATGACGCTTTGCACGTTGAAGAAAGTCGAGGGAGAAGCAGGATCTTTTCAAGCGACTCTCCATAAGAAGCCCCGATATGTGAGTTTGACGGCTTGCATCGGGTGCGGCATGTGTTTCGAGCCCTGCCCGGTCAGCCTTCAGAATGAATGGGAAGAAAATCTGGCGGAGAAGAAAGCGATCTATGTACCCTGCGCCGGGGCGCTGCCCAATGTTCCGGCCATCGATTCCGAGCACTGCCTGCAGCTTAGCGGGGAAAAAAGCTGCAAGGCGTGCCAGGAAGCCTGTATGTTCGAAGCCATCGACTTCTCTGAAAAGGAGGAGAAGATTGAGATCCAAACCGGTGCGATTGTTGTGGCCACGGGATTTCAACTGTTCGATGTGAGCACGATCTCCAATCTGGGATATGGAAAGTTTCCCGGTGTGTATACGGCCATGGAGTTTGAGAGACTTTTCGCCTCCAACGGACCGACATCCGGAGAATTAACGCTCCGCCAGGGAAATAAAATCCCCAAAACTGTGGCCATTATTCACTGCGTGGGCCGGAAGTCTCTGGGATACTGTTCGGGTGTCTGTTGTCTGAGTTCACTCAAGCATGCGCATTTCGTCAAGCATAAATTGCCCGAAGCCAAAGTGTATCATATTCATTCGGATCTATGTGTGCCGGGCAAGACTTCTCAAGCTTTCTTCAAAAAAGTGAAAGAGGAAGGTGTGGAGTTTATTTTTCAGCCTTTCCCAGATGCAGTCGATGTGTCGGAGCAAGGGGAGAGTTTGCACGTAAAATCCCCGGATGGCAAAGGGGATGCAACTGATTTAACAGTCGACATGGTCATATTGGCCTCGGCCATGATTCCCGATGAAGGGACATCTCAACTGGCCAAAATCCTGGGGCTTGAACAGGATGATCATGGATTTTTCCAGACTCTTGATGGCCAGATGAGTTCGACGGAGACAGCCAGGGCCGGTGTTTTTGTGATCGGATGCGCTGAAGGCCCCAAAGATGGTCAGGCTGCGGTGATTCAGGCTGAATCGGCAGTGAGCCATGTGTTACACTCTGTCCCTGTACCTGCGGCGTGACAGCGGATTATTGATCTTCAAACCACTAGCTCGGCTAGTGGTTCTCGATCCTAAACTGGACGGCAGATACCTGCCTACTTTAAGCCCCCCGGCTCCGCCGGGAGTCTTAAAGCCGCCGCCTCTGGCGGTGGATCGTTTACTCCGGAGTGTTTCATTGTCCATCACGTTTGAAGGTTGACAATGGGGAGGGGAATTTCTATATTCTTCCTGTAGTCTGATTCAGATATACGTGCAGGAATCCATTTGAGAAAACCGACCATGCTGTTTCATCTCACAGTTTTTGCCGTGTTGACACTGACCACGTCGTGTTCGAGAAGTCAGGTTCCCGTTTTTGACGGTGAACAGGCCTTCAGCCAACTGGTGGCGCAGTGTGATTTCGGACCGCGGAATCCTGGCTCGAAATCACATCAGGACTGCCGGATATATTTGGTCCGGCAGCTTCGTATCTATGCAAATTCCGTGGTTGAACAACCTTTTCTCCAGACCATTCCCGGAACAAACCAGTCCGTGCAGATGA
Source organism: uncultured bacterium (assembly GCA_964508725.1). Taxonomy (GTDB): domain Bacteria; phylum Zhuqueibacterota; class QNDG01; order QNDG01; family DSAB01; genus CAZDVF01. The sequence continues at coordinate 5,001 of CAZDVF010000193.1, forward strand.
CCAACATCATCGCATCCTTCGGCAGTCAGGGCGAGCGAATCCTCCTCTGCGCCCATTGGGACTCGCGGCCGTGGGCCGACGAAGATCCAGATCCTGCCAATCACGACAAACCGATTCCAGGCGCGAACGACGGCGCTTCAGGTGTGGCGATTCTTCTGGAGGTCGCCCGTGTGTTGAAAGCGAATCCCCCGCCTGTGGGGGTGGACATCATCCTCTTTGACGGGGAAGACGCCGGACAGCAAGGCCGGGATGAAACCTGGTGTCTGGGTTCGCACTATTTCGCGCAGAACAAACGGGCTGATTACAATCCCCGGTTCGGCATTCTGATTGACCTGGTGGGCGACAGTGACCTCCGGTTGCCAGTAGAGGGCAACTCGCAGCGTTACGCTCCCGAACTGGTCGATCGAGTCTGGTCCAAAGCCGAAGAGCTGAACCTGCCGGCGTTTGAGATGGTCCCGGGTCCTGTGGTCACTGACGATCATCTGCCCCTTCTCAATGCGGGCATCCCCGCCATCGATATCATCGACTTTGATTACCCCCACTGGCACACACTGGCTGATACGCCGGACAAGTGTAGCGCCGAGAGCCTCGAGATTGTCGGCACGCTGCTTCTCCACATGATCTATGAGT
>CAZDVF010000194.1:0-5628 GCA_964508725.1 uncultured bacterium
CACACTCGTTGATCTGGACTTCGGCCGTCTGCTTGAAATGGAAGATGAACTGAATAAACTTGGCGCCCTGGATCAGATTCAGAATTTCAACTACGCCAGGGAATATCTAAAAGATATCCCTGGTTTGAAGTATGAGCCAGAAAACCGGGTCGTCATCGATTTTCGATAACACAACCGCTGTTCTAATAGCGACACAAACAATTCGCCACAAATACATACACCGGAGATTTTACGAGAATTGATGTCACGTCTCATCTTTCTCATCTGCGGGGCGCTCAGGAATTGATGAAAACAAGCTTGACAAAGGCCGGTCTTACTCTTTGAATTTCTCCTTTTTTATTGTACATTGGCGTGATCATCATGCTTCGGCGAAGAGACAATGTTTCTTGTGATTATTGGATACGCTCTGGTTCTGATCAGCAGCGCATGGCTGACCTGGATCGCATTTAAAGAATCCATTTTGTGTGGACTGTTGATGGTAGTGGTCCCGTTCTATGCGTTCTACTACATCGCAACCCGGTGGTCCCGGACGCGTGAGCCGTTTCTCCTCCATCTGGTGGGATGGCTCATCTTGTTTGTCGGACTATAATTGGGGATCAACATGTCAGGAATTGTGATCAACGGAAAGGTTGCCGAGAACATCAAGCGATTCGTTCAACGCGACCTGGGTTGTTCCTGTACTGATGACGTCTTTGATCACATCGAAATGATATCCGATCCGGATTTCAATCTCCCGGACAAGTCTAAGACATTGATCATTGGCAGCCGGTTGCTTCTAACCGTCTGGATGACGGAAGATCTGGACGGCGTCGGCCCCAGGCTTTCTGATCTGATGCTCGCTGGACAATGCATGAGGGATAAGCTGAACCTGAACCGTTTCAGGCTGATCATTGCAACTGACAACCCCCGGGAAACGTGTGACATCCTGCGACCGTATCTGGGAACATTGCCCAATACAGATGACCGAACACACTTGCACATGGTGTGGATTACGCCAACCATCCGAATAATCATTAACTGGGAACAAATCGATGAAAAACGAAACACTCCAGAAAATTCGTAGCGTGCATGGCATCAGCGGCATGATCCTGCTTCTACCCGCCGCAGTCATCATCCTTTCAGGTATCTACCTTCAAATTCAGGACGCGATTTCACTTGTCTCTCAACCGGATGTCGAAAGTGTGGGAAACACGCCCTTGCTCTCATTCGGGCACGCCCTGTCAATCTCAAGGTCGATTCGTGGAGCGCAGATCAGAGGCTTGCAGGACATCCGCCACATACAACTGGTGCCAGACAAAGGAATCATCAAAGTCGAAACAAAAAACCACTGGCAAATTCAAATCGATCAGTACACCGGCAAGGTGCTCAGAGCCGGGCGGCAGTACAGCGACGTGTTCATCTCAATTCATGATGGTTCGTTTTTCCACAGTGTAATCAAGTACATTATTTTCTTTCCCACAGGCATCGGCTTGTTTGGTCTTCTCATTTCAGGCGCTGTTCTGGCGATTCAATCCAGAAGAACATCCGGCGTTTCGAACTCAGAGTGAGCGAGAGGATATCTCATGGGCGGTATCTACGGCGTAGCATCGAAAAGCAATTGTGTAAACGATCTTTATTACGGAACTGACTACCACTCCCATTTGGGAACCTGCCGCGGCGGCATGGCTGTGCTGGATCATGACCGGTATACACGGGTGATCCACAACATTGAGAATGCACAGTTTAGATCCAAGTTTGAGGATGATGTCCCGAAAATGGCCGGCTCCACAGGCATTGGATGCATCAGCGACACTGAAGACCAGCCGCTGATTATTGGATCGCATTTGGGAACCTACGCCGTTGTTACCGTCGGCCGAATCAATAATTTGGGAAAGCTGGTCGATGCGGCTTATGGCAAACGGACGACCCATTTCTCCGAAATGGGTCGTGGTGAAATCAATCCGACTGAACTCATCGCCACACTTATCAATCGTGAGGCCACATTCGAAGACGGCATCCGCATAGCCCAGCAGGCCATCGACGGGTCATGCACCCTCCTACTCCTCACTGACCGCGGAATCTATGCAGCCCGTGATTTTTACGGCAGAACACCCCTTCTTCTCGGTCAAAAAGAGGGCGTATGGTGCGCAACAATGGAAAGCTGTGTCTTCGCCAATCTGGGGTATCGTTTCGCCTATGAGCTGGGCCCTGGTGAAATTGTTCTGATGACTCCCGAAGGCATGGAACAAAAAACCAAACCGGCAGACAAACTACGCATCTGCACATTTTTGTGGATTTACTACGGATATCCCGCTTCGTCGTACGAAGGCATCAATGTCGAAGCCGCGCGGTACCGATGCGGGGAGATGCTGGCAAAAAGAGACAACATCAGGGTGGATGTGGTGGCAGGCGTGCCCGATTCAGGAACAGCCCACGCAATTGGTTACGCCAATCAGGCCAAAGTCCCCTACGCCCGCCCATTCGTCAAATACACGCCGACCTGGCCGCGCAGTTTCATGCCCCAGAACCAGGAAGTTCGTGATCTGGTAGCCAGTATGAAACTCATTCCCATTCGCGAGCTGATTCATGGCAAACGTCTGCTCTTTTGCGAAGATTCCATCGTGCGGGGCACGCAGCTGCGCCAAACCATCCAGCGATTATACGACGACGGGGCCCGCGAAGTGCACATGCGCCCGGCCTGCCCGCCCCTGGTATACGGATGCAAATTTCTCAACTTTTCCCGATCCCGCTCGATAATGGATCTGGCTGCGCGCAAGGCCATCCATGAAATGGGGGGAGATAAAAGCGAAAATCTCGACGTCTTTACCGATCCAGCCGGCGAACCATTTCAAACAATGGTTGATCGGATCAGGGAACAGCTTAATCTGACAACCCTGCGCTACCAGACCATTCCGGACATGCTTAAAGCCATCGGCCTGCCCAAAAAGAAAGTTTGCACCTATTGCTGGAACGAGGAAGGCTGAAAGCGCTGCCTATCCAACCATGAGGATTCTAGGAGGCTGCACCCATGCACACAACCCGCCCAATTTCCATCATACTCAGGACACCATTGTTTGTCGTCGGACTCTGCCTGTCTCTGACTTGTCAATCGCCATCCAAAGAAGTTCCACATAACATCATCCTCTTCATCGGCGACGGTATGGGCACGGCCCATATGTCCGCTTCACATACAATGGCGGATACGTCCCACCTGGCACGATTGTCCGCAGGTGGATTCCTCTCCACCCAGTCAGCGGACGACTACATCACTGACTCGGCGGCGTCCGCAACAGCATTGGCCACAGGAATAAAAACAACAAACGGAACGGTTTCAATGACGCCAGCCGGAGACACACTTCGAACCGTGCTCGAGGCCGCTGAAGCCCTCGGCATGTCAACCGGTCTGGTTGTCACATCGAGCGTGACACACGCCACGCCGGCCTGTTTTGCATCCCACGTGGATCAGCGGAGCAAACATCAGGAAATCGCCCGTCAGATCGCTGGCAGCGAAGTCGATGTCCTTTTCGGTGGCGGACTGGGCTATTTTCTACCTGTTGGGACGGGCAGCAGCCTGCGTCATGACGAGATGGACCTTATTGCCACGTTATCCGAAACCCACTCCATCACTTTGATGCAAGAGGATTTTAACAAGATACCGACAGACAAACCGGCCGTGGCCTTGCTGTCACGCGATGAGATGCCGCCGGCTAACCAGCAAACTGTCACCTTGGCCAGAATGACACGCAAGGCGCTGGAGATCCTGCGGCGCAATCCCCGCGGATTCTTTCTTTTAGTTGAAGGGTCACAAATCGACTGGGCTGCTCACGACAACTTGTTCGATCCGTTGGTGGATGAGATGCTGGACTTCAACGACGCCGTAGGCGTCGGCCTCGACTTTGCGGAACAGGACGGCGAAACCCTCGTCATTGTCACAGCCGACCACGAAACCGGTGGCCTGAGTCTGCTGGATGGCTCAATAACAGAGGGGACGGTCTCAAAGTACACCTTTGCCACCACCTCACATACAGGCACAATGGTCCCTCTGCTTGCTTTCGGACCGGCCGCAAGCACGTTCGGCGGCATCCACGACAACACACACGTGGGCCGGCTAATGCTCAACTGGTTCGAACGATAAACCTGGCGCGGGCTCTCTTCAAACTTCAGAGGACAGACTGTGAACAGGCCGGTTTCCCCTCTCTTTTTTCTTGCGATTCACTGATTGATTTCATAAACTGTGCTATCTGCGCCGGTCCTGGATCTGTAACGCTCGGCATGTTCAGAACCAATTCTTTCCTGTTAGCCGGTGGACTGGAATCCCAATGTAAATAAAGAGGTAACCCATGATGCCTCGGATAACCATCGTGTGGATCATTGCTGTTGCTCTCTCGGCGCTGATCCTCACAAGCTGTGCACACACGGGAACCGAGATTGACATCAAAGCTTCGGATAGGGACAACGCACCCGTCATTCCACCACCATCGGGTGGATTCGATCCTGGAACGGCCAGTGTGATGGCTTCGGTCATGTCTTGCACCGAAGGGGACAAAGACATTGCATGCACCTTCCGGATCGATCGGTGTCACGGAACCGGTCCCGCGACACCGCCGCTGGCCCTGGGTCAGGAGATATCGGTCACTGTCTCCAAACGTCTTGCTGGCAAGGAGAAGGATCTGGTTCAACAGCTTCAGATGAAGGAAAAGACTTTCGACCTGTTGCTGGAGTATCAGCATCCGACATTCGGAAACGAAACAGTCCGCGGATGGCGGGCGGTTCGCATTTCACCCAATCCAACCCAATGATGACAAAGAGGTGGATGTCATGAAACAGGGACTGTTGAAAACGATCAGTATCACTACAGTACTGGGAACGCTCGGACTGGTTCTCATCCTTTTCACTCCGGATTCGCGACAAAACGACGCGACGGACGCAACCCGTATTCCGCGTGTTCGCTCCACATCATCGGCCAAGGCGTCGGTGAAGTCAAAGCGGGCGCGCTGGGAATTCTACCACGAGCTGCTTCGCGATCCCGCAACGGATCGCATCCCGCCGAATATCAGGCAGAGGGAACTGGCCTACGCCGAAACGCTTCCCCGGTCCGGTATGGGACTTGGCAAATCAGCGCTGGGCATATCGTTTGACTGGACCGGCGTCGGCCCCACAGACGTGGGCGGACGCACACGCGCACTGGCTGTGGACGTCGCCAATTCCAGCGTGATCATCGCCGGCGGCGTCTCTGGCGGCGTGTGGAAGTCCACCAACGGCGGCACGACCTGGAGTCTGAAGAACGATCCGTCCCAGAACCTGTCGGTCACCTCGCTGGCCCAGGATCCCCGATCGGGCCACACAAACACGTGGTACTACGCCTCCGGCGAACGGATAGGCAACACGGCTTCGGATAGAGGCTTTACCTCGTATTTTGAAGGATCGGGCGTCTACCGGTCCACAGACAACGGCGAGACCTGGCAGCCCATCGCCAATCCGTGGGGGAAAAATCCCACAAGCTGGGACAATCCCTTCGATTATGTGTCCCGCATCATCGTCAGCCCCACCAGCGGCCTGGTCTTCATGGCCTGTAACGGACTCGGCGTTTTCCGCTACAACAGCGTAACAGGCGCCATCGATTTTATTTTGGGTGATTATAGCACGGAT
>CAZDVF010000195.1:0-5623 GCA_964508725.1 uncultured bacterium
GACGATGATGTCAAGCCATCAGGACGGCCCTGGTGGGTCGAAGAAATTGACAAACCGATCCTTTCCATTGACGACGCGGTGTACGGCCGTTTCGACCCGGGCAAGGACGTACTGAGAGACTTCAGTAACTACGTCGGGACAGAACAGATGGCCGCAATCCGCGCTCGGAAAGCAGCATTCATCAAAGCCTGCCGCAAAGAACAAAGGCCTGGTTACCGTACGGAGGACATCGCACTGGAGGCCGCCGGTTGGCGGTTGCGCGGAACCGGCTCGACGAACAAGGGTATGCGTTCGTGGACTTCTCGAAACCGTAATACAGATACATGGCAGGGCGATCCTGCCGAGGCGGCCAATCTGGTCAAGCGCGCGGCTGTTTTCTTCGGAGCCGGCAGCGCAGGCGTCGCCGAGGTGGACTTTCGGCACATCTTCACCCGGGCTTACGGCAAAGAGATCGTCATCGCCGACGTGGATGAACCGAATGAGGACACACAACACAATCTCATTTTTCCTCAAAAATGCAAATATGTTGTAGCCTTCACCGTCCGCATGTCCATGCACATGGCCTCTCTTGCGCCATCACGCCTCTGCGACGCCACCTCGTCATTGGGCTACAGCCGCGCCGAGTTCATTGTGGGACTTCTCAGCCAATTTATCCGTAATCTGGGTTACACCGCCATCCCCAGCGTCAACGACGTAGGGCCCAGCATGGCCTTCGCCGTCGAGGCAGGCCTGGGCGAAGTCGGACGGACCAACCGTCTTGTCACGCCGGAGTTCGGGCCAGCCGTCCAGCTCGCCAAGGTCTTCACCGATCTTCCGATGCAACCCGACAAACCCATCCGCTTTGGCGTTCGTGAATTCTGCACCGTCTGCAAACGCTGCGCCGAGGCCTGTCCTTCGGGCGCTCTCTCCATTAAAGACGATCCTGATTACATCATCACTGGTCCGTGGAACAATCCGGGGCACGAAACCTGGTTCGAAGATGCTGTCAAATGCTTCCAGTATTGGGAAGAATCGAACAGTTACTGCAGTGTCTGCATCCAGGTCTGTCCCTGGCACAAACAGAACCGTACACAAATCCACGAAATGGTGCGCGCCGCCAGCGCCAGGATCCCGGCGCTGGACCGGTTCTTTGTTCACATGGACCGTACTTTCGGATACGGACGGCAGAAAGATCCCACCCGCTGGTGGCACACCAATCTGCCTGAGCACGGACTGGATCCATGGCAAACAAGGGGATGACCAATGCATAAGACGGAAAAAGAACTCACGATTCACATCCGCCGACGCACATGGCTGCAATGGATCCTGCTTGGCTTGTGGATCCTCTGGCTCGTGGTGTGGGCAGAATTCGCCATCGGCTCCGTTCGGGAAACCGAACCTCGGGCTGTCTGGATCGGCGCAGGTATTTCCCTCATCAGCGCGGTCGCCGGATTGCGATTGTTCTGGCGCCCCGCAGCATCGCGTGTAAAAAAACTTGACACCGAATCGGTCATCACTGACCATCGTCAAAAGGAGGAGCAGGGATGAACAGATATCTCCGATTTCAGAAACACACAGGACGTCTGAATCGATGGATCGTGTTCAGCGTCGCATGTTTGATCTGGACTGCAACATCCCATGTGATGGGCCAGTTCAAAACAGCCTATGCGATCAAGGGCGGCAAGGTATTGACCGTATCCGGACCGGTCATCGAAAAGGGAATAGTCATCATCCGCGACGGCCTGATCGAGGCTGTGGGAACGAACCTTCCCATCCCGCCTGACGCGGAAGTCATCAACGCCGACTCCCTCTGGATCTACCCCGGACTCATCGACGGATACTGTCCCATCGCTCTGCCCGGGCGTAAAGCCGAAAATGATAAAAACATTACGCCGGGATTGTTGAGCGGTCCGGCCGTAGGACCGCCGCCGATCCTTCTGGAGCCTGAAAGGGAAGCGGCCGACGGTCTCAATCCAAAAGACAAACAGATCGAAGCAGTCCGCAACGCCGGTGTAACGACCGTCCTCACCTGCCCCTCCAAAGGGATCTTCATCGGACAAAGCGCTCTGATCAATCTGGTCGGCGATACACCGCATGCCATGATCGTCCGGTCGCCCGTGGCCCTGCACATGGGCTTCGACGCACAGAGGGGCACTTACCCCTCTACCCTCATGGGCGTCATCGCATACCAGCGCCAAACCTTTCTCGACGCCCGGCACCACAAACTGGTCCGGGAACGCTACCAAAATAATCCGCAGGGATTCAAACGCCCGGCACCCTCTAAATCACTGGATGCCATCGCACGCGCGTTGGACGGCGACCAGCGGATCATCTTCCACGCGAATGGGGAAAATGAAATTCGTCGCGCATGCAAGCTGGCGGATGACTTTGGACTGAACATCACGCTCTGCGGCGCAGTGGAGGGCTGGCGCATCACAGATCTCCTCGCATCCCGTGGAAAACCGATCCTGGTGAGTTTGGACTTCCCTGAGCCTGAACAGGTCACGGGATACGCCTTCAATCTTCCCATTGAGGGTCCATCACAGGACGAGGGAAAAGATCCCAAGACGCTGGAAAAGGAGAAAAAAGAAAAACGGGAAAACGAGATGGCCGGTCTCTACGCCAACGCCGCGGCCCTTCACAAAGCGGGCGTGACCTTCGGATTTGTATCAGCCGGCTTGACAAAACCGGAAGAGTTCATCGGCAATGCCGCCAAAGCCGTCAAACACGGCCTGCCTGCGGACGTTGCTCTGCGAGCGTTGACCCTCCACACAGCGCAGATTCTCGGTGTTGATCGGCAGCTTGGCAGTATCGAAACCGGTAAAATCGCCAATCTCGTGTTGACCACAGGCGACCTTTTCGCCGAAAAGACATCCGTCAAAGCTGTATTCGTGGATGGAAAGAAGCTGGAAGCCAAAGCGAAACAAAAGAATGACAAGGACACATCCGGGAAGTCCGTCCTGTCAGTGCGATAGATCAAGGGAGGATGCATGATGCAAAAATTAAACCTGAGAAAACGGGTCGTCCTCTTGGCCGGATTTCTGATTACGGGACTGTCACTCTCGGTCTTCGGTCAGCTTCAGGTCACAGGCCAGGGTGCTGATCTTTTTATCCAAAACGCCACACTTCTGACCATCACAAACGGAACGATTGAAAACGGAGCGGTGTGGATTCAGAACGGCAAGATCAAGGCTGTTGGACGTAATCTTGCCGTGCCGGACAACGCACGCGTGGTGGATGCCAGCCGGAAATACGTCATGCCGGGCATCATTGATTCCCACTCCCACATGGCCATCGAGGGTGGCATCAACGAATTCACCGGTCAGGTCACACCCGAAGTCAGCATCGAGGATGTCATCCGGCACGACGACATCAGCCTGCAGCGGGCTCTGGCCGGAGGCGTTGTAGCCATCAACACACTGCATGGCAGCGCCAATGTGATCGGCGGCCAGAACGCCATCATCAAACTGAAATTCGGCAAACCGGCTGAACAGCTTTTTATTCCCGGCGCCATGAAGGGACTTAAATTTGCCCTCGGCGAAAATCCCAAACGGTCGAATTTCCAGACATCGGCCGAAAAAAAGTTCCCTGCGACACGCATGGGTATCGAGGTAACGCTGAGGGATGCTTTCACCCGGGCGAAGGAATACATGCGAAGGTGGGATGAATACGAGAAAAAACGGGCGGGCAAGCTCCCGAAAAATCAGTGGGAGAAAAAAGCCGGCCTGACACCGCCGCGCAAGGATCTGCGCATGGAGACGCTGATCGAAGTGCTGAAGGGAGAACGGTCCCCCATCGTCCACGCTTACCGGGCTGACGAGATGCTCATGATCATGCAGGTGGCCGAAGACTTCGGTTTTAAAATCGGCTCGTTCGAACACTGTCTCGAGGGATATAAAATCGCCGACGAGATTGCACGTCACGGCGCCATCGCGTCAATCTTTGCCGACATGTGGGGATACAAAATGGAAGCGTTCGACGCCATCCCTTACGATGCCGCGGTGCTGACGGAACACGGTGTGCTGGTCACGATCAACTCGGATAGCGAGGAAAGAACCCGCCGCCTTTATCAGGAAGCGGCCAAGACCATCAAATACGGCGGCATTTCCGAAGAAGACGCCCTGAAGATGATCACGCTGAATCCGGCAAAAATGCTGCACATTGACGACCGCATGGGCAGCCTGGAGGTCGGCAAGGACGGCGACCTGGCCATCTTCAGCGGACACCCCTTCAGCGTCTACTCAAAGGTGGAGATGACCATTGTCGAGGGCGACATTCTCTTCGATCTGGCGCAGGCCAAGACCACGGCCAAGGTGCTGGCGGACGCCGCGGCATCCAAAAATAAAACGGAATCCAACACCAAAAACAAGGAGGGCCAGCGATGAGACGGAAAACAACGACGTGGACAACCTGCGCTGCGGCGGCTCTTCTCTTTGGATTGACGGGATGCGGTCTCGGACAGCCATACGCCATCCGGAACGCGACCATTGTCACGGTCAGTGGCAGAACCATTCAGAACGGAACTGTTGTCATTGAGGGGGACAAAATCACGGCTGTTGGACAGTCGGTCTCGATTCCCTCGGATGCGGAGATTATCGACGGAAATGAACTCTACGTCTATCCCGGTATGATCGACTGTTATACGATGCTGGGGCTCTACGAGGTCGGCTCTGTTTCAGCAACAGTGGACGCACGCGAAGTCGGGACCTGCAATCCGCAAGTGCAGGCCTGGGTGGCCATGAATCCCCACTCGGTGCACATTCCCATCAGCCGGTTTAACGGCATCACGTCAGCTCTTGTTGTGCCAAGCGGCGGAATCATTTCGGGCCAATGCGCCTTCATCAACCTGAACGGATCAACACAGAAAGAGATGACCATCAAGACGCCGGCTGCCATGGCTATGACCTTCCCCCGCTGGCCCGGTGAGAAAGACCGAAGCGGCAAACCGCTTGCGCCGGACAAATGGAAGGAGGCGGTTGAGAAAGCGAATAAACAACTCCGGGAATTGACAAGTCTGTTTCAAAAGGCAAAGCGTTACGCTGCAACGTGGGAATCGTACAGTCCGTCGGGCAAGCAATCAGCGCCGGATAAGGACCTGGCACTTGAAGCCCTCGTTCCCATTGTGAAAAAGGATGTGCCCCTGCTAATCACCGTGAATGCGGAAAAGGATATCAAACGCGCCGTGCAGTTTGTAGACACTTTAAATCTTGAAGCCATTTTCTGCGGAGTCATTGACGGGTGGAAGGTCGCCGATCTCTTGGCCAAACACGCGATTCCTGCGGTCGTCGGACCGGTGCTACAGAGCCCCGGAGCAAAGGATCCCTACGACGCCCGCTACGCCAACGCCGGTGTATTGCATCGAGCCGGTGTCAAGGTCGCTTTTTTGACCGGCGGCGCTGCTGATGTGCGAAGTCTTCCCTACCATGCGGGATCTGCTGCAGCTTATGGATTGCCGAAACTGGAGGCGCTTCGGGCCGTCACAATCAATGCAGCCGAGATGTTTGGATTGTCTGACAAGCTCGGCAGTGTGGACGTTGGTAAGCTGGCTAATCTGATTGTCACGGACGGCGATCCGCTCGAGATGCGGACACACGTCAAGCATCTCTTTATTGCCGGGGAGAAACTGGAACTCAAGAGCAAACAC
>CAZDVF010000196.1:0-5615 GCA_964508725.1 uncultured bacterium
CGCATAGATGTATCTTGCTCTATTAAGAGTATGGTTTTAACCGGACACTCATGATGTGATTATGAAGATTCATTCAAGCGTTCAATCACTTTTCTGTTCTTTTCTTTACTGCGAATTCAAATACAAGAAAAGAACCAAAAGAATCGGCCTTTTTGAAGGCCAAAGATCGTCGTTGAGTCGAGGTCCCGATGTAAAATTCTTCACCCACCCACCTTTACCCCTGCGCGACTCCGCCTATGGCGGACTCATACCCACCCCTAGATCACTCGCGTTTGATGCAGTCTGATCCGGGGCTGACAAAAAGGCCACAAACCCCTCCAAATCCGTTTTTAAAAAGAGGGCGGCGCTACGAAGGGTAAATTCACGATATTCCGTGATGAATCCCAAAAAAATGAAGGCCTCAAGGAGAGGGGGGGGAAAATTCTTGACCGCCTCTGGAGGAATTCAATTTCCAATGTCTGTCGCGTGGAATTTCAGTCGTGGCGCAGCGCTTCGACGGGGTCCACACGGGCAGCGCGGATGGCGGGGTAGAGTCCGGCCAGGAGGCTCACGAAAATGGAAAATCCCACGGCGCCCAGAATCAGCCAGGATGGAATGTAGAAAAAGTCGATGTCAGCTATAACGCCTTGCCGGGCCATGTAAAAATTCATCACTGTGTTGGCGATGCGGGTCACGGCCCAGCCGAGTCCCAGCCCAAAGACGCCGCCCAACACGCCGATGCAGCCCGATTCGACAAAAAAGATGCCCTTGATCTCCGATTCACTGCCCCCGATGGCCTTCATCACGCCGATCTCGCGGCGGCGTTCGAGGATGGACATGACCATGGTGTTGATGATACCCAGGGCGGCCACAACAAGGGCGATGAGACCGATAGAACCCAGGGCCGCATCGAAGAGGAGGAATCCACGCTTGAGTTCCTTGAGCTGGTCGGAGATGGAGAAGACGCCGAAGCCTCTATTCCGAATCGACTGGGCTACGCTGTCCACGTCAGCGATACGGCGCACGCGGACGTAGACCGAACCGTAACCCTCCAGCTGCTTGGCCTTGCCCAATAGATCCCACACGCTCGAAAAACCCAGCCTGGGGATGGCTTCGGCCGCTTTGAGCGGCACGATCACATCGCTGGCGAAGCGGTTGTTTTCAAATTCATCCCGCTCTTTCAGAATGCCGGAGATCCGGAATAAGGTCGCTGTTTCCTTGAAGGGCGTTCTGCCGGAATTGCTCATCTGGGCGAAAGGATTCCGCATCAGGCTAGCCACATCCACGACTGAAGTGACAACATCCACGGATCGACCGAGGAGGGAATCGACGGGGACGATCCGCTTTCCGTCTACAGAATCCTTGCGTGTGAGGATTCGGTTTTTTGCATCCCTCAGCAGAATATTGAGACGGCGCAGAGCGCGGGGGCTGATGATGAGCGATCGGGAGGTGTCTTCGGTGAAGAAGTGTCCGTGATCCAACTGATTGAAGGGTTTGAACCGGCCCATGACAGCGGGCAGCGCGCGGAGCGTGATGGTGGTCTCGGCGCTATCGAGTAGAATCTTGACGGGGAATCGTATTTCCGGGAAGGCGACCTCGACCTTGGGTATCGCGCGGATGGAATCGAGGGCTGCGTCGTCCAGCGACGGTGTTTCTTCACGTAATGACTCGGCCAGCTGCTGAATGTTGCCTTGCAAGGCCTGATCCACGTCCACGTTGTGTGGTGTGACATAGAGGCTGGTGAAAAGATCGTTCTCCCTGAAGGTGCTGGTTACGTTTTTTTGCATGCCTGTGCCGAACGAGACCATGGAGACCAGAGCGCCGATGCCGATGGTCACGCCCAGGGTCGTGAGGATTGTCCGCAGTTTGGTGCGCCAGAGGTTAGAGAGACCGAGTTCAAGCTGATCGTCAAATCTCATGCCGGCCTCCCGTCCGTCTCCTGATTCATGATGCAGCCGTCGAGCAGCCGGATGATGTGGTGCGATGCCAGTTCCGCTGCATCCTCATCATGTGTGACCATGAGAACGGTGAGGCCTTTTTCCCGGTTGAGCTGGCGGAGGAGGTTGACAATCTCGTCCGATGTCTTGCTGTCGAGATTGCCTGTGGGCTCGTCGGCCAGCAGAATGCGGGGATTGTTGGCCAGAGATCGGGCAATGGCGACGCGCTGTGATTCGCCGCCAGAGAGTTCACCGGGTGTGTGATCCATCCTCTCTGATAACCCAACCTGGTTGAGCAGCGACCGGGCCGCTTGTTTTCTTTTTCTGCGCGGCATGCCGCCGAAGGCCAGGGCCAGAGTGACGTTTTCCAACGCAGTGCGTGACGGGATCAGATTGAAAGACTGGAAGATCATTCCCACGGTGAAACGGCGGTGAAGAGCCAGATCGAGTCGCTTCATGCTGGTGAGTTCTTTTCCCGCAATGCGAATCGCGCCGGAGGTGGCAGTGTCGAGTCCGCCGATGCAGTTGAGCAGCGTGGATTTACCGGAACCGGACCGGCCTACGATGGAGACGAATTCGCCTTCCCTGACGATAAATGTGACATCGTGCAAGGCGCGGACTTCCACGCTCCCCTTGTAGTAGGTTTTGGTGAGGTGTTCGGACTGGATCAGGGGATTGAACAATTGGACTCCGATTTGAAGAAAAGTGTCTTTTGTCTTACGCTGAACATAGGGATTTGTTTCGGTTCAGACGTCTTAAGATATAGAGAAGAAAGACTGCACTGACTTGATGTTAATCTCATGTGAAAATCCGACAGTCCTTTTAGTGTATTCTGGTGTTCTTTTCTTTAGTGAAAGAAAAGAACCAAAAGAATCGGCCTTTTTGAATGCCAGGAGATGTTGTTGATGCGAATGCTATGCGGTTTTTTATGTCCACCCTGCGCGAGCCCCATAGAGGGGTGTTAAAATCGGCCATTCATCACGATATACAACTAAAATTACTTAATATGAACCACTCGATTCAACGTTTTACCTTATTTTTTGTCTTGACTTTTTAGCTACATTCGTTTAGATTGTACCTGACCGATCTGGTCACGCCTTGGGGAAGGAAGAAAAGGAACCAACGGGCGAACGTAAAAGAGACGCTTTATCCGTTGGTTTTTTTGTACGTTTGGGTGCCGATTTCAGGCTTCCTTGCGGAATACGTTTATTTCCCAAGGAGGCCTTTTTTATTTTTGGCAGACGGAGAGTGAACCGAATGCATACTATTATCCAGCCTGAGCATCGAAAGACACAGTTCTCATCATCCAAACTGCTCAAACTGTTTCTCATTACGTTGTTCGTTTTGGATTGCGCCATCTCCGGACTGGCGCAGGGCGTTCTTGTGACGTGGAACGCCAACAGTGAATCCGACATGGCCGGATACATTCTCTACTACGGAACCCAGTCGCGCGTTTATAATTATTCCGTTAATGTTGGACTGTCCACCGAGTTTGCCATCGAAACGCTACCCGATACCGGCACGTTCTATTTTGCTGTCACGGCATATGATCATGCAGGGAATGAGAGTCGCTACTCGGCTGAAGCATCCACAGACATCACGGACAATTCTCCGCCTGAACATCCCTTCTCTTTGGGAACAAATTATCCCAATCCGTTCAACCCTGTGACAACGATTCCTTTTTCGCTGCCAAAGCGCCTGGTGATCGATTTGACAGTTTACGATATTTTGGGCAGAGAGGTCAAGGTGCTGCAACGCGGAGAAAAGATCGCCGGAGATTATACAGTAGCCTGGGACGGCACCAATGTGTCCGGCCAACCGGCATCCAATGGGATTTATTTTTGCAGGATGGTGGTCGGGGATTTCTGCCAGACACAAAAATTGATCCTCAAGCGATGAGATTTATCCGGAGTTTTTTCTTGACAAGGCGACCATAAATCGGTATATTTATTTCGGAATACGACGTCTGATCCAAGTTATGAATCCCCCTATGCGCCCATTCCCAGGGGGATTTTTCTTGGTTTGATAGTCCTGTTTTTTGCATGTGATCAGTTTGACTGAAGTCGGACTTCCCGATGATTCTTTCAAGGATTTCGCTGCACGGATTTAAATCCTTCGCAAAAAAAGTCGAGCTCCGTTTTGACGGCAAGATCACCGCTGTCGTAGGTCCCAACGGCTGCGGAAAGACCAATGTCGTTGATGCCATTCGTTGGGGTCTGGGCGAACAGCGGCCGACGATCCTGCGTGCAGACCGCATGGAGAACGTGATTTTCGGCGGGGCGCAATCATCCCGTCCTCTCGGTATGGCCGAAGTTTCTGTCGTTTTTGACAATTCCAACAATGTGCTCCCCATCGATTACTCCGAAGTTGTGATCACGCGGCGGCTGTATCGATCCGGTGAAAGCGAGTATCTTCTCAACAAGGCGCCCGTCCGCCTGAAAGATATCCAGGACCTGCTCATGGATACGGGCATCGGTGCCGATGCGTACTCGGTCATTGAGCTGAAAATGGTGGAAGACATTCTCAGCGAGAAGACCGAAGACCGTCGGAAACTCCTGGAAGAGGCGGCCGGCGTCACCAAGTACAAGCATCGGCTCAAAGCGGCTCTCCGCAAGCTGGACGCCACCCACGGCGATCTGCTTCGCGTGAACGACATCATTCAGGAGGTCGAGCGCACAGTGGGGTCCCTGAAGCGGCAAGTCCAAAAGGCCAAGCGGTATCAGGTTCTTCAAAATCGGGTCAAAGAGCTGGACCTGAAGCGCGGCGCGATCCTCTTCCGCCAGATTCAGGATCAGGTGAAGCCGCTTCGGGACGAACTGTCTTCAAGCCAGCAAAAGCGTGAGGGGCGCACCACTGAAATGACCCGGGAGGAAGCGGAACTTGAGACACTGAAAATCCGGCTCGTCGAACGGGAGAGAGCGCTGGTCGATGTCCGTGAAGCATCGGCGCGGATTGTTGAGACCATTCATCGCAAAGAATCCGACATCCGCGTCAGCAAAGAGCGCATCCATGCTTTCGAAGAACAGATCACGCGCTACAAGCAGGAGATGACGTCTCTCGAAAAGCGGTTGGAAGAGCAGAAGACCCACCAGGAAAGCACCTCCAGTGAACGAGAGGCGCTGCAAGTGAAAATCACCAGCACCGGCCGGATCTTCAACAACAAGAAGAAGGATCTGGATGTTTTTCAACAGGGATTGAACCTCAGGCGCCTGGAACTCAACGAGAATAAAAAGAAAGTCATCGACTGTCTTGAGTCGCTCAACCGGTTGAGCAATCAAATGACGGATCTTCGGGCGCAGATTGATAACAGCCAGGGACGGCTTGAGCGTCTGGATGAAGAAGATCAGATCCATCGCCAAACCCGGGAGCGCATTACAGCGCAGCAGAGCGAGCTGGATGCGTTGCTGAAATCCCTGGGTTCGGAAAGAGAGGACCTTGCACGGCGCGCTGACCGTTTGAAAGCTGAAGATGAGAAGCTCTTGCAAATCATCGAACAGAACAAGGAGCAGTCGTACAGGCAGCAGGGTGAACTGGACGTTCTTCAGGGAAGACGGGCGCTGCTCCGGCATGTGGTTGAGAGCGGCGAGGGAATCAGCGATGGGTCGAAACACCTGCTGGCGTCTCAACCTGACGGTCTTGTGGGCGTGCTTGCCGATTTGCTTGAAGTTCCCTCCAAATTTCAAAAGGCCATCGAGATTG
>CAZDVF010000197.1:0-5602 GCA_964508725.1 uncultured bacterium
TGATCGGTCTGGGAGGCAAATTCCTTTTTAAAAAAGAGAGCATGGGAATGGGAGATGTAAAACTCCTTGTTATGATAGGAGTTTACGTTGGATTCCCGGAGGTGGTGCTGTGCCTTTTCCTTGGTGTGCTCAGCGCTGCGTTGGTTATTGCGGGAGGTCTTTTATCCAAGAAGTTATCGTTGGGGAATACAATTCCCTTTGGTCCATTTATTGCAATTGGCACACTTGCGAACCTTTTGTGGGGTCAGGAGATCGTCCGATGGTATCTGGGCCTTCTCTGATCAGGCAAGAGATCGCGGGTGGGGTGTGGGAGGTTCGCCGAACATGATCATTGAAAGAACACCTGAGATTGACAAGGACGTCGGCGTTGTAACGGAGCAGGCTCAAGATATTCAACAAACGGCTGTTCGAAAGCAGGTTTTAGTGGTGGACGATGATCCCCTTATTGTCAAGATTTTAAAGGAGCCTCTTGAAAGATTGGGATTTGACGTCGAAATGGCTTCGAACGGTCTTGAGGCGCTGAACAAAGTGAAACTGTGTCGTCCTGATCTTATCGTTCTGGATATTTTAATGCCGCTACTTGACGGATTTAAAACTGCACGGTTGTTGAAGTTTGATAAGCGATACAAGGATATTCCCATTATTGTTTTAACCTCTCGTGCAACGGAAGGCGAGAGAAAGATGGGAGCTGATGTCGGAGCCGATGAGTTTTTATTCAAACCGTTTCGAGTTCCACAGGTTCTGGAAGTGGTCCAAAGGTATTTGAATGCTTGAAAAGCAGAAAACAGTCTCGGATCAAACCCGCAAACGCGAAACAGACACGGCCCTGGCCAAAGCGCTGATAGAGCGTGATGTGCTATCGCTGGAAGATGCCAAGAAGCTCATCGCCAGGCTGCGGGAGGAGAATAATGGACACACACTGGAGGATCTGCTCATTGAGTCCGAAAGTGTCCAGGAAGATGTTATTCTCGAGACCAAGGCTGCTCTGTGGAATGTTCCGTACATCGACCTGAGAAATTATGAGATTGATCCCGAGGTTCTCGAACTGGTGCCGTCCAGCGTCATTCGGCAATACAGGTGCTTCCCTCTTTTCCGTATTGATGGCACGCTTCTCCTTGCCATGCCGGACCCCAAGAACGTCCAAACGATCGACAAGGTTACCCAGGTCACCCATCTCGAAATATCACCAGCACTCTGTTCGAAAGCGGCTATCGATGCAGCCATCGAACAGTACTACGGCAAGGACGAACCGGCTAAAACTGAAGTCGTCGACGAGAAACTTCAGGACATTCTGGAAGTCATTGAAGCCGAAGAAGAGGTTCAGGAACAGAAGCATTCAACGCAGGAGCTGGAACGTCTGGCCGAAGATGCGCCTGTCGTCAAGATGGTCAACATGGTCTTGACCCAGTCCATTTTGGAGGGGGCATCGGACGTTCACATCAATCCTGAAGAAGAACAACTCCGTGTTCGTTTCCGTGTGGACGGCGTGCTGCATGACGCTTTTCAATTGCCGGCCAATTTGCAACAGGCGATTATTTCACGCATCAAAATTCTATCGAACCTCGATATCGCAGAGCATCGCGTGCCCCAGGACGGCCAGCTCCGTCTACGGCTCAAGGACGGACGCGAGATCGACATTCGCGTCTCAACACTCCCGTCTGCGCATGGAGAGAATGTGGTGATGCGTATTCTCGATAAGAGCGCGGCCCTGCTTGAGCTCGATAATCTGGGATTTGAAGACGACGTGCGCGACACGATCAATCAAATGTTGAGTAACGCATACGGCATTATTCTGGTCACCGGACCAACAGGAAGCGGAAAAACAACGACTCTGTATGCAGCGTTGAACCGGCTGAATTGCGTAGAGAAAAACATTATCACACTGGAAGATCCTATTGAATATCGTCTGCCCCTGATCAGGCAGTCGCAGGTTAACCACAAGGCGGGTATGACATTCGCCAAGGGTCTCCGCGCCATTCTGCGTCAGGATCCCGATATCGTCATGGTTGGGGAGATTCGCGATACCGAAACAGCCAAAATCGCTGTACAGGCTGCGCTCACAGGCCATTTGGTCCTTTCGACCCTGCACACCAATGATGCTGCCGGAGCCGTAACGCGTTTGGCTGAGATGGAGATTGAGCCGTTTCTTATTTCCACGGCGGTTCTGGGTATTCAGGCGCAGCGCCTCGTTCGACGCATTTGCTCCCATTGCAGGGAAGAGATTAAACCCGATTTCAATATCCCAAACGAGGTCATTGACTCATTCGGACTCAACGGTGATAGCGGCGCGCTTAAATTTTATCGCGGCGCCGGTTGCAAGAAGTGCAACGGCACGGGATATAAAGGCCGCTTGTCGATCATTGAAGTGCTGCCCATGACCGAGCGGATTCGCAAATGTATTCTGAAAGAGGAGCCCTCGGAAACGATTAAACAGGAAGCCGTGGCAGAGGGAATGCGGCCGTTGATGCACGATGGATGGATTAAAGTACTTAAAGGCATCACCACGTTTGAAGAGGTGATGCGCGTAACGAATGTTGGATAGGATTTGCGCTTATGCCATCATTTGAATACAAGGCTGTGACACCTTCTGGTCAGATCGTGAACGATGTTCTCGATGCTGCAAACGAGCAGAGTGTCACGCGGGAGATTTTCAACAAGGGATATCGCCCCATCTCTGTGAAAAAACGCAAGGCGGCCAAAGCAGGTTCGTCGGGCGGCGGCGGATTTCTCGAGCCGAAGGTGAAAACCGATGAGATCGTTCTGTTCACCCGCGAAATGGTGACACTGCTTCGCGCAGGTGTGCCCATGCTCACAGCCCTTGAGGCGTTGAGCAGTCAGAGCGCCAAAAAAATGGGCGAGACGCTCAACAAGATCTATGTGGATGTCATGTCTGGCAAGAGTTTGTCCCAGGCGATGGACAGGCACCCGAAAGTTTTTTCCAAGTTGTTTGTCAATTCGGTGTACGCCGGTGAGATGAGCGGTTCGCTGGATGATGTGCTTGAACGCATGGCAACGGTGCTCAAGCATGACGAAGAGACCAAGAAAAAAGTCAAGTCGGCCATGCAGTATCCCACATTTGTCATTTTGGCCATGACCGGAGCCTTTGCCATTATCATGACGCAGGTTGTGCCTAAATTCGCCGGTATTTTCAGCAAGCTTGGCGCCGACCTGCCTTTGCCGACAAAGATTTTGATGGGACTGAGTTCTTTCATGCAGCAGTATATGCTCTTGATGATTGGCGCGCTCGGAGCCAGCGTTGTTGTGTTTTATTTTGTGAACAAATCGCCCAAGGGCAAGTATTGGCTTGACAGTGTGAAAATGAAGATTCCTCTGATCGGTAATCTTATCACGAAAAGCGCCATGGCGCGATTCACCAAGATGTTCGAAACCCTGAACCGCAGCGGATTGCCTATCCTCCAGACACTCAACACGGTGTCGGGCGCTGTGGGCAACAAGGTCATTGAGGAAACGATTAAGGATGTAGCTGTGGGTGTGGAACGTGGGGAGGGAATCGCCGGCACCATGAAAAAGCACACGATATTTCCACCCATGGTGGTGCGCATGATCTCCATCGGCGAGCAGTCGGGTTCGCTCGATGATATGCTGGGCAGCGTGGCCAGCCATTTTGATATGGAAGTGGAATACGCCATCAAGGGACTCACCTCCATGATTGAACCAATCTTGACGATCGTGCTGGGAGCGGCTGCGGCTGTGATGGCTTTTGGTATCTTTTTACCCATGTGGAATTTAACTTCAGTGATGAACTGAAACCAGATTGAGAAAAGTATAACGCAGAAAGGAGGTGGCTGTATGATGGAGTCATGATGTTTTGTGACAGAGTTAAATCAAAGAACGTATCAAGAACGAAAATCAAAAAAGGAGAAAGTATCATGAAGGTTTCATCGGAAAAAGGATTTACGCTGGTCGAACTGATCGTTGTAATCGTCATCGTCGGCATCCTGGCCGCCGTAGCCGTGCCGAAATTTCTGGATCTGAGCTCTGGCGCTGAAGCAGCTGCGTGCAAGCAGAACCAGGCCTCAATTGAAACAGCAGCCGCTATCGGGTATGCGCAAAATGCCATCGATCCTAGTGCAACCACCGAGTATCCTACGGATATCGCGACGATGGTGACGGATGGATTGCTTCCTGAGCAGCCGACATGCCCCACAGGTGGTCAGAATTATGAAACGACCTACAGTAACACAAGCGGAACCGTGACGTGTCCAGGCTCTGTTGCAACGCACGCACGGTAACAAGTGAGTTAATCTGGTTTAGCAATTCGGGGGGGCATTTTTATAACCCCCCCGATGTTTCACCTTAAAATGAAGAGTAGTATGCTATTTCGCAATCACATAACATCGTTTCTTCGGTTAGCTCTCAGCCGAAAAGGATTTACCCTTGTTGAACTCATCGTCGCGATTGGTGTGTTGGGAATTTTAACCGGAGCGATAACCATAACCGTTGACGGGGTGAATGAGGACACGCGCCTTTCGAACGCGGTAACGCGGGCGCTGGCTGATCTGCGGTACGCCCACGAAATGGCCATGACGCACCGTCGGGCGGTTGAAGTCACGATTCTGCCAGGCGCTGACCGGTATGAAATCAGGTGGCAGGGCGGCGCCTATCTGCCATCGCCGGTAGACAAGGAAGATTTGATCGTCGAGTTCAACAGCGGAGACTATCAAGGCGTTGACATCGTGTCGTCGGGTTTCGGCGGCGCTCTGGTATTCGACCACCTTGGCAATCCGCTCGATGGGAGCGCAAGTCTGGGCGCTGTCAAATCGGCCATGCATTTGAATTCCACGTATCATGTTGTTGTTTATCCATCTGGGTATATAAGTATGGAACAATCTATCGGTTCAGGTTCAGGATGCGGCGGCGGCTGTTGACAAGCCTTCATCGAGCGCGAAACAGGATGCGCCGAGAAGAGGGCGCGTCACTTATCGAGATGATCATCGTTATTGTGATCATCGGGATTTCAGTGGTCCCTATTTCCCGGCTTGCTGTAACAAATCTGATAAATGGCGGCCGGTCAGCCATTACGACGAGGGCGCTCTATTTTGGGGAAGAAGTTATGGAACGGATTATTGCTGACTACAATGCGCCCCATCGAGATCCTGGTGAGAATGGAGGATACACCAACGTGCGCGCCAATTGGCCGGGCTCAGTATCCGGAGCGCCGACCGGATTAACCGGTTTCGTGACAATTTCGAGGGAGCATACGCGAAACAGTGTCAAATACGTCGAAGTGACAGTGACGGTCTCAGGCCCGGATATCAGCGATGTGACTTTGACGGCATGGCTGTCCGAGCAGTAAGTTGAAGCGATGAAAAATAAAATTAAGAATACAAGATTGAAAACAATTGCAAATCAGTGCGGCACGACGCTCATGGAGCTGGTTATCGTGATTGTGATCATGGGTGTTATCACTGTTACGACGCTTCCTTTCATGCGCACCAGCATTGATTCATACACAACTGTACGCGATGGCAAATCAAATGTTCAGATGACCCGCATCGGCATGACGCGTCTTGTCTCTGAATTACGCATGATTGAAAGTCCAAACGATATTAACTGGGGATATTCTGATGATATTCGGTTT
>CAZDVF010000198.1:0-5547 GCA_964508725.1 uncultured bacterium
TCCTAAACTGGACGGCAGATACCTGCCTACTTTAAGCCCCCAGGCTCCGCCGGGATCGTTTACTCCCATGAAAGATGAAAGGAGTTTCATGCTTCGGATTGAGACCGCAACCCTGCGCGAGATCGTGCTGCCTCTGCGCGAACCGTTTCACATCTCCTCGGGCGTTGAGCACCGGCGCCACATCTTCCTCATCACGTTGACCGATTCCGACGGCGTGGCGGGCTGGGGCGAATGCGTGGCGGGATTGGCCCCCAACTATTCACCGGAGACCATTGACACAGCGTGGATCGCCGTGCGGGAATGGGTGGTTCCCCGCGTTCTCGGGCGGTCCCTGGACGGTCCGGAGGCGGTTCACGCTATTCTCGAGAGGGACTTCCGCGGGAACAACATGGCCAAGGCCGGTGTGGAGATGGCGGCCTGGGAACTGGCGGCGCAGAAGCAAGGCGTTCCATTGGCTGGACTCCTGAACGGAACGCGGAAGACAATTCCGGTGGGGCGCTCCATTGGCATCCAGCCCACGCCGGAGGCGTTGGTGGAAAAAGTCCGCGCCTGCGTGGACGAGGGCTACCGGAAAATCAAAGTCAAGATCAAGCCGGGGTGCGATGTGGACTACGTCCGCGCTGTGCGCCGTGCGCTGGGGCCGGATGTTCCTCTGATGGTTGACGCCAACAACGCCTACACGCTGGATGATTTTGACATCCTCAAACAACTGGATGCTTTTGGTCTGGTCATGATTGAACAGCCGCTGGCATGGGATGATGTGGTACGCCACGCTGATCTTCAGAAGGTACTCAAGACGCCCGTGTGCCTCGACGAGTCGATCACCACTCTGGCCAGGGCCGAAGACATGATCGCCCTCGGAAGCGGGCGGATCATCAACATCAAGCCGGGTCGCGTGGGCGGATTCGCGCCTTCGAAGGCCATTCACGACCTGTGCGCGCGGCACGACATTCCGGTCTGGTGCGGCGGCATGCTGGAGAGCGGTGTGGGCCGGGCGCACAATGTGGCCCTGGCTTCGTTGCCCAACTTCACCATTCCCGGCGATATCTCGCCCAGCCGCAGGTACTGGGAGCGCGACATTGTCCGCCCCGAGTGGACCATGGACGACAGGGGCATGATGACGGTGCCGTGGGACAAGCCCGGCATGGGCGTGGAGGTGGATCTGGACCGGGTGGACGACCTGACAGTGCGGCGCGAGACGCTGACAGCGTCCGGCCGCCGCCGGTGATCTACATTTTGCTGAAAGGATGACAATGGTCCGACAGGCTCAGACGAGGGGGCTTCCCGGGAAGGTCGAGTCGCTTTTTCCCAAAGCCGTGCAGGAGGATCTGCTGGCGCTGCGGAGGGATCTGCACCGGCATCCCGAGTTGGCGTTTCACGAAGACCGGACGGCCGAGATACTCCAAACCGCACTACAAGCAATCCACCCACTCTGGGTGAAACGGGTCGCCGGAACGGGCGTGGCGGCACGGATTCGCGGGCGACGCTCCGACGCTCCGGTCGTGGCCATCCGCGGCGACATCGACGCACTGCCCGTTCAGGAAGAGACCGGCCTGGATTTCGCATCCATCGTTCCCGGTGTGATGCACGCATGCGGCCACGATATCCATGCTGCATGGACCGTAGGCGCAGCTTGGCTACTTGCACATAATCCACCTGCTGGAGATGTCATGATCGTCCTCCAGCCAGCTGAGGAGAAGGGCACTGGAGCAAAGGCTGTGCTCAAATCGGGTGTCCTGTCGGATGTCAGCGCCATCTTCGCCGGACATGTAGACCAGCGTTTCCTCACAGGTCAGATTGTGGCCCAGGCTGGTCCGGTTTCGGCATCGGCTGACGCGTTCCACATCTGTCTTCGCGGCAGAGGAGGACACGGCGCCAGGCCCCACGAAGCAGTTGATCCCGTCGTCGGACTTGGTGCGCTGATCCCGGCACTTCAAACTGTCGTTTCACGGCGTATCCAACCGGATAAGCCGGCAGTGCTCTCAGTCGGATCGGTGTCCGCCGGGAATGCGCCGAATGTGATACCTGACACGGCAACGATGACGGGAACCATTCGCGCTCTCGATCCTGCTGTGCGCAAACAGATCCACAAGGCCCTCCGACACATCACGGAGAAGACGGCCGCAGCGCACGGCTTGAAGGCTGAAGTGGATATCGAAGACGGCACGCCATCAGTGATAAATTCCGTTCGAGCAACAGATTGGGCCAGGTCGGCAGGGGTGTCCCTTCTGGGAGAGAGAAGCGTCGTCCAGGCCGGACTGCACAATCTGGGCGGCGAAGATTTTTCCTTCTATCTGAAAAGGATGGAAGGATGCTTCCTGCGTATCGGCGCGCGGAAACCGGGCAGGAAGGGGATGCCGGCCCATACGTCCCGGTACGCGCCGGACGAGAACGCCTTGTTTGTAGGCGCTGCGGTGCTGGCCGAGTCGGTCAGAAGGGCGTCAGAGACGCTGGCATCCGATTGAGATGTCAGGGGCGCTGTGTCACCTCACCCCTACGACGACATGTTCAACTGTCTCGCAGCCAATTGGCCGCAGGCGCCGTTGATGTCGTCGCCCCGACTGAGGCGTAAAGTAACTGGCGCGCACAGGGGGCGGATAGTTTCGGCGAAGGCAGCAATGCGATCCTCAGACGGCCGGCGGAATTGTGGCGATGTGGCGTTGTAGGCGATGAGGTTGACCTTGCAGGGAATCCCGCGAAGCAAGGAGATCAGACGGCCGGCGTCTTCGAGCGAATCGTTGATGCCTTCCAGCAACACGTACTCAAATGTGACCCGTTTTCTGGATGTCTGGGTGTATTCCCTGACCGCTTGGAGCAGGTCTTTCAACGCATATTTCCGGTTAACGGGCATGAGTTGGCTTCGCAAAGTGTCGGTGGTGGCGTTGAGTGAGACGGCCAGCCGAAAGGGATGTTTCTCTCGCGTGTACCGCCGAATCTGGGGCACCATCCCTGCGGTGGAGATCGTGATTTTACGGTGTCCGATGGCCAATCCATCCCGGTGATTGATGATCTGAAGCGCTTTGATCACAGGGTCGTAGTTGAGTAGAGGCTCGCCCATGCCCATGACCACAATGTTCGTTGGTTTCTCCCCCACCATCCTTCTGATTGACAGTAGTTGTCCCACGATTTCAGAAGCTGTCAGATTCCTGTTAAAGCCCAGGGTTCCTGTAGCGCAGAATCGGCATCCCAATGTGCAGCCGACCTGAGTGGAGAGACAGACAGTGCGGCGTCTGCTTTCCGGGATGTATACGGATTCGATAGAGTATCCGTCCTCAAGCTGAAAGAGAAACTTGCGCGTCCCGGACGACGAGATCGTCTCATCCGCAAGCTTGAGCGTTCCAATGACCGCAACCTGCTCCAACCTGGTTCGAAATGTTTTGGCAATGTTGGTCATGGCGCTGAAGTCGTCAGTCCCGCGCTGGTAGATCCAAGACCAGAGCTGGGAGGCGCGAAACGATTTTTCCCCGATGTCAATTACCCAGTCTTCCAGTTCCTGCCGCGAAAGTGATACCAGATCGATTTTATCCATCATCCTGCCGCCTTGATGACGACGAGGGTTAAGTCGTCGGACTGAAGATGGCCGTGGGTGAATTCGATCACTGCCTCCAGAATGTAATCCAGTACGCCCTGGGCCTGAAGTTGGGGCACCTGGCTCACGATATCGATTAGCCTGGGTTCCCCGAAAATGTTGCCTTCGCTGTCCATGGCTTCGGTGACTCCATCCGTGTAGAGCACAAGCAGGTCTTCCGGTTTGAGAACAATGCTGCGGGATGCGTAAGCTGCTCCCTCCATCATCCCGACGATGATGCCACCCTCCCTTAACAATTCATGGCCCCCGCTGTTTCTCACAAGAACGGGATAGTTATGTCCTGCATTGGTGTATTCCAGCCGGCCGGTTTTAGTGTCCAGAATGCTGTAGAAGAAAGTGGCGAATTTTTCCGCTGTGGTGGTGCGGAAGATGTGCCGGTTTACCACCTGAACCACGTCACTGGGTCCGCCAGACTGGGAAGAGGCGATGCGGAGGGCCGCCTGAAGATTGGACATGAGAATGGCTGCGGGAATGCCTTTTCCTGATATGTCTCCGATCGCCAGTCCGAGGCGGTGGTTCTCTATGCGGAAAATATCGTAGTAGTCGCCACCAATCTCCCTGGATGGCAGATTGTAACCGGCGAGGTCAAATCCCTCAACCCGGGGGATGACCTTGGGCAGCAGGTGTTCCTGGATCTCACGAGCCAGAACGAGTTCTTTCTCAAGCTGCTGCTGCTCGAGCATTTTACCTGTGAGCTGTGCATTCTCCAGGGCGATGGCTGCCTGGTTTGAGAGGACCGAGAGCAGTGTCTTTTCTTCGCTCGAGAAAGTACTTCCGGTCACCTTTTCACTTAGTACCAGGACGCCGGTCAACTGATCGCGCACCAGCAGTGGGATGAGCAGGAAAGGATCAAGTTTGCGCAAACGGTCCAGTTCCTGACGGTTGTGGAGTCTGAGACATAGTTGGTCAAATCCTGTGGGCTGTCCGAGCTCCCGCAGAACCCGCGCCCAATGATCCCACGCATGAAACGTGAGTTTCAATCCATCCCGCTCAAGAATCTCCCCGGTGCCTGAAGCGTCGACCAAAAGCTCCGCCCGTTTGAGCGACATGACCTCTACCAGTGTTTCGGAGATCTTTGATTGAAGCGTATGGATGTCCCACGTTGTCATAATCTCGTAACTGAGATTCTGCAAGATGCTGCGGTAATCGGTGCGACCCTTGATGAAGAAGCGCTCTATGAGCTGTTCCAGTCCACTCAAGACAGGCTGGAAAAAAAGGAGGGCCAGGATAATGAATAGGATTTCGAGGATGGGAATATCCACCCCGAAAATATGACTGATATGGCGCTTCCCCTGACTGAATATGTGCAGGTAGAGGCCGATAAGGGCTGCCGACACAACGGAAAAAATAATGCCTCTCCGGATGATGAGCCGGATGTCCATGAACTGATATCGGATGATGGCCCACGCGATGGCACTGGCTCCGATGATCAGTGCGGCCGATGTGAGCATACGGGCCGCTGTTTCAGAGGTGTGAATAATGTTGAGATGGGGAAAGAGAAAGGCCACGGCATAAAGGCCGACGCTGATCCGAATGCCCCACAAGACCAGTCCGACCTGTTTTTTCAGGCGCAGGCTGCGGATGCTGCGATACCCCCACGCCATCAGGCTGATGGCCGTGATGATGTAAACGAGATTGATGAGGGCGAAACAGTTGGTATGAAATGTATAGATCAGGCCCAGCAGGGATAAAAGAAGATTGATGAAAATTTGGAACGGCTGAAGAAGAAGACTGAGGAATCCCGAAGGCGCAGGCAGAGTGACGAGTGATTGAATCTGTTCAGATGACGAGAAGCCGATGATGAGCAGAAAATGGATGAGATGGGGAAGAAAGATGAGATAAAATACCTCATTTCCCAAAAAGGTAACCGACTTGAAAAAATGATCAAAGAGGGGGCTGAGATAGGATTGTGTTTTAATCAGAAGCTCATAATCCACAAATCTTTCCATTTCTTGCAG
>CAZDVF010000199.1:0-5519 GCA_964508725.1 uncultured bacterium
AACCGCCTTCAAGGTGAAAAGCAAGCAGAACATCGGTCGCGCCGCGCTTAAGGGCGTCGAAAGCGCGGCATCCTGGCGGATCGCTGAATCGCTGGTTCTGCACGCCAACGCCGCGTACACGGTTGGAGAAAACACCACTGCGGATGAACCCGTAGGCGGCGTGCCACCCCTCTTTGGCCTGGCGGGACTCAAGTGGAAAAAATCAAACTGTGACCTGGCCCTGTTCATCCGGTTCGCTACGAAACAGGACCGCCTCTCCGCCGACGATCTGGACGATCCGCGCATTCCGCCCGGCGGCACACCCGGCTGGACGACGTGGAACTTTCGCATGGGATTCCAGCATGAAACACTGGGGCGGTTCCAGACCGCTGTCGAAAACATCTTCGACGTCAACTATCGGGAACACGGCTCCGGTGTCAACGGACCGGGCCGCAATATCATTGTGACCTGGGAAGTGACACGGTAGATGGCGCGACTAGGGAAGCATCTTTTCAGCGGATTTCGGAACAAATGGATTGCAGATTCTATAACGCTCCATTCGACAGAAAAGGGATGAATGTTTTCATCCGCTTCTGGAACACAGCCACACGGTTCCATCCCATCGAACAGAGCGTTTGGATCGTTTCTGGAAAGTGCCGCCCCACTTCAGCAGGACAGCGGGCGTCGCTGCCCAGCGTGATATCCACACCTTTCTCTCTTGCCAGGCGGAGGATCGTCAGTGACGGATAGGTTTTGCGGTCAGCGGACCGGTCGATCCCACCCGTGTTGACTTCGAGGACCATACCTTTATTGTGGATTTGATCCATGATGTGTATGGCGTGATCCATCTGATCATCGGGCATGGGAAAACCCGGCTTTTTCGGCAAATCGAAATGGAACGCAATGTCACAGAGGCCGCTCTCGATCAGCGCCTCCATCTCCCGCCAGTAACGCTCCCACATCCCGTACGCGCCGCCCAGCTTCTCGAAGCTGGACTCAAGTATCTCCAGATTGTAATCGACAGGGGAATCCCGTCCAGCATGTGAACGGATCCAATGACGTAATCCAGGGGCCATTGCGTCAGTGCGGACCGGATCTGTTCGGTGAAATCGGGCAGGAAATCGATCTCAGCGGCCAGCCGGATGGCAATGGATTCCTTGTACCGTGATTGGAGTCGGAGGGCTTCTTCTACAAAAAGCGGAAAATCACGCGCGGGAATCACACAATTGGGCACGGTCTCGACAAAGCCATCGGGATACGGAAAGTGGCCGGCGAATCCGATTTCAGGCAGTCCCATTTGGATGGCGTGAAGCACATAGGCGTCCAGCTCTCCCCCGGCATGACCGCAGTACCGCGTATGGATGTGCAGGTCAGGCGCTGGACAGCATGTCGTCATCGGCAGAAGATCCTGGAATATGGTCAGGAAGTTTCAATGATTTGTTGAATTTGTTTCACAATAGCGCCCGCGTCCCGGTTGGACCGCGTGATCACCAGCACAGTATCCACGCTGGCCATTGTGGCGGCCACTTCGGGCCACCCGATCTCGTCGAGATATTTTGAGACGCCCGACGCGTTGCCCTGAACCGTTTTCACAATCACCAGATTGTTCACCGCCAAGGTATCAAGGACAAAGGATTTCAGCTCCCGCTTCAACATAGCCTCAATGTGAAACGTCTCGTGCTCGGTGGTCTGCACAAAGCGGACTCCGCCTTTTCGATTGGGAATTTTGATGATTCCCATCTCCTTAAAATCTTTGGACAGAGTGGACTGGCTGACACGAAAGCCCTTCTCACGAAGACATTTAAGCATCTCTTGCTGGGATGTGATCTGGCCGGATTGAACCAGTTCATGAATCATCCGCTGCCGTGCTTTCTTGTCCATTCTCATTTTTCCAGTTTCATTTTAAACGAAAAAGCCGCTGCACAGGCAACGGCTGTCAAAGGCAATCGATTGAGGTGTACACAAAATTACGAGACAACATTCACAAATTTCTTGGCGCCTCTTCTTTCAAACTTAACTTTGCCACTGGCCTTCGCGAACAGCGTGTCATCGTTGCCCCTGCCCACATTCTCACCGGGATGAAACTTGGTCCCCCGCTGGCGTACGATGATGCCTCCGGCTTTGATCTCTTCTCCACCGTATCGCTTGATTCCTAATCGCTGCGAATTGCTGTCGCGACCATTCTTGGAACTGCCAACGCCCTTTTTGTGTGCCATGGCTTATTTCTCCTCAGTTTCTGCAGGGCTGATCTTCTCTTCCGTCTTCGGTTTTTTGGGCTGCGTCTTCTTTGTTGCCGGCTTTTTGGTTGCAGAAGTTGCTTTGGGTTTGTCATCTCCCGCTTTTTTTGTCGCGGCGGCTTTCGTCACTTTCGGTTTAGCAGCCTGCTTCTCACTCTTCCCTTTTGGATTCGCCTGAACAGCACTATCTTTTTTGGTATCAGCTTTCTTCTCGGTAGCGGTCGGCTTGCTCGTCGCTTTACCCATCACGATCTTGTCAATACGCAGTTCGGTATAATTCTGACGGTGACCCTTCAGAACCTGATATCCTTTGCGTCGTTTCTTTTTGAAAACTTTGATCTTCTTGCTCTTGCCGTGCGCAAGGACCGTTGCCTTTACTTTGGCGCCTGTTACAAGTGGCTGTCCGATGTGGACATCATCCTGATTAACGTAAAGAAGAACGCGATCCAACTCAATGGACTTGCCTTCCTGGTCATCCATCTTGGGAACGCGGATGGTATTCGACTGTTCCACTTTCCACTGCATCCCACCAACTTCTATGACTGCATACATTTGTCAGTTACTCCTCCATGCATCATCCGTGAACACAGACTCCGGATGGCCACATCATTTTAATATCCTCAAGGAATGTCTCAAATAATGGAACGATCACATTTCTGTCAATTTCAACAAAGTCAAAAAATATAATAATTTTTGTCCATCAAGTCAAGATGAAAAAGCTATTCCTTGCTTTTATCTTCCCTGTGTGGCTTCAAAGTGAAATCATCGTCCTGTAACGTTTCATCAACAACCACCTTGATTGTGACAAAAAACTTGAGCATTAATCTGCGGACACGGCTTTTCAGTCCTTCTGTCAGATAGTCTGACATCTCGGGACGCACGCGGAGCACAAAACGGCGTTGTCCGGTTTTGATCTTGATACGCTGGATTCGACGCTCGATTTGTGTAATCATGGAGCCTTTGGCTGTCACACGCCCGAGTCCTCCACAACGGGGGCAAGGTTCACTGAATTGATAGAGCAGGCTCGGTCTGATTCGTTCACGGGTGAGCTGGACAAGTCCAAAATCACTCATGGGCAAGATGTCGAAAGCGGCTCTGTCTTTCCGCAATTCGGCCTTCAACTCTGAAACGACCCGTTTCCGATTGTTTCCATCACCCAGATCGATAAAATCGATCACAATAATACCGCCGACATCACGGAGCCGAAGCTGACGCGCAATCACGCGGGCAGCTTCAAGGTCCGTTTTTAGCGCATTTGCCTCATGGTTTCTCTCATCAACCGAACGGCCGCTGTTCACATCAACGACCACCATGGCTTCGGTCTGATCAAAGATGATATGACCTCCAGATTTTAACCAGATTTTTCGGGAGAGGCTCTTCTCGATCTCTTCTTCGATGGAAAAAACATCGAAGATCGGTTTGCGATCGCGGTATAATTCGAGTTTTGAAAGAAGGCTGGGCGCCACGCCTTTCAGGTATTTCTTAATCTCTCCGTACAGCTTGCGCGAGTCAACCACCAGGCGATCGATATCCGGTGAGAACAGATCCCGAATGATGCTGGAAGCCATTCCCATATCTTTGTGAACAAGGAACGGCGCCTTATTGCTGTTTGTCTTTTCCTGGATCTTCTCCCATGTTTTCAGAAGATTTTCCAAATCAGCTGCAAGGGTTTGTGTATCCTTCTGGCTTGCAACCGTGCGAATAATCAGTCCGAATTCTTCGGGACGGATGCTCTTGGCAAGCATGCGCAAACGGCGGCGTTCTCTGCTGTCAACGATTTTCCTCGAAACGCCAATGCTCCTGTCATTGGGAACAAGAACAAGGAACCGTCCGGGCAGTGAAATTTCAGACGTCAGTCTGGCTCCTTTGGATCCAATGGGCTCTTTGGTCACCTGGACCAAAATTTCCTGCCCCACTTTCAGGAGGATTTTTTTTCTGCCAGACCGCCCTTTTCGTCGACCGTGTCTTTTGCCTTGTTGTGATTTCCCGACACGTTCAGAGAGGGCGATATATTCCTTGCCGACATCAGCGAAAGGCAAGAATCCATTCTGACCAAGCCCGACATTGACAAACGCGGCCTGAATGGCCTGAACCACATTATCAACACGCCCTTTATAAATATCTCCAACCATGCGCTCACTTTCTGGGCGCTCTACATACATTTCAACCAGTGCGTCATCTTCCAGAATGGCGATGCGTGTTTCAGAAGATGATCCGTTGATGATAATATCTTTTTTCATATCATGTCCTAAATGACATCCATCGGGGTTTTGTGACGCCCTTGAATGTCAATAAAAAGTCCTGTTCGTTTTGCCCGCTGAATAACGGGTTTATTTTCATAGTGCGGTACAAGAGCACCAAGCACTTCATCAACCTTCGCGGTTCCTTCTGGTGTCATGCGGAGAGACAGATCGATCGTCCCGTTCCGGATAGACATTGTTTGGATAAATGGCCGTATATCGATTATTTTCTCCATGCCCTTCTTCATCCGTGTCACCTGAAACGTGTTGCATTTCATCAGGTTGTCAACATAGGTCTCAAGTTGAGATGCAGAAATTGCATCATCAAGCTCAATTGAATAGGTTGCCAGGTTAATGACGCTGTTAAGCGACTCAACTTTACCCGTGATGAGACGGACATCAAAAATCTCAAACCCGTCAGGAAGATGTTGATTAATAATCTTCATCAGCTGAGAAGGCAACCTGTCCACAAGTTCAAGATCCATATATTCTGCCTGGCTTGTAAAACCCAGCGGAAGCGGCGGTCCACTG
This sequence comes from uncultured bacterium, assembly GCA_964508725.1. Taxonomy (GTDB): domain Bacteria; phylum Zhuqueibacterota; class QNDG01; order QNDG01; family DSAB01; genus CAZDVF01. The sequence continues at coordinate 4,988 of CAZDVF010000199.1, forward strand.
GCAATCTTGGGATGGGCGTGAAATCCCTGACTCATGGCCACGGGTATCCGGGCACGCCTGAACATTCGAATAAAAATGCGCATTGTGTCAAGATGGGATGTATAGCGGGCGGTTTCCTGTTTTAGGTAACCAATCCGAACCTTCCGGTGCACCGACACTTGCTTGACCAGGCGTTGTTTGCGTCCAAAATGTCCCTGCGTTCTCGGTGTCTGGCTTGTCCCTGCCGATGCTGCTTCTTTTGTCAGATTGGTCCGGCATACCGGATGCGCCATGAGACCACACCCGGTGCATCCGTTTGAACGGCAATCCTCAGTGATTTGCTCCGCCATGGCGCGGTCGCGTTCCTGTAGCAGATAGGATCGGCTGATTCCCTTAACGATATGATCCCACGGCAGAGGAGTTTGTGTTGATTGTTCATCTCGATATAATTCGAAAGACATACTGCCGCTGTCAAAAGCTGAAATCCACCGGTCAAAACTGAAATGTTCAGACCATGCGTCAAAACGGCCGCCTGCCTGCCATGCGCGAGCTA